>JAKBAZ010000140.1 GCA_021826255.1 Actinomycetes bacterium | reverse complement strand
CTGATGAGCAATGTGCGTCTGAGTCTCCCTCGCGGGCAATGCATTTGAATCTCTGTCGCCTTTGACCATCGAAGATCGCGTGAGTCAAAATGCGGCGAGCTGGGAATTAACCCAAGAAGGGCATATTGTTTCCTTCACAGGCTGATTCTGAGAATCAAGGTAGTTGCAGTAGGCAGTCACAACTCCCACCATTCTTCCATCGGGAGTTGCGACCTCAATCCCCGCACTTGTACGGAATACCTTCGACAGGGAAACGATGACCCGGACGTCTTCCAATTGAGGGCAAAGAGTTGGGTTGAGACACTCTATGTCAATCTTGTACACGTTGGCCCCATCAACTGTCAGCACACCTTGATTCAGCACCACCATGACCGAATGAGTGTCTATACCGTGGTACTCGACGAATTTGGATTCACCAAAACCGTGGTCAGCAAGGGTGAAGTAACCCTGACGGATAACGATCGGGGTACCAAAATAATCTGGCGCAACCGCCCTGCACTGCATCATCAGAGGACTACCCGATGAGAAGTAGCCCGAACACCCGAAGTTGGTCGCGTAGGGAAGTACCGAATTGCGCATCCCGATTGATGGTGAAACTATATTTCCGTAAGACCCCCACCATCCGGATTTAGCTGTGCTTCTCGACTGAACGCCGGAGATTCCAGATGCGCGATGGCCTCCCGCCATCCGAGCTATTAGGGCATGATCTGCCGATGCACCCGCCGGAGTAGCAACCAGGGCGCTAGAAAGGATTAAGACCCCCCCCCGCGAGAAAAGCCATCACCCTTCTCGAGAGTGTGAGAGCAACCTGTCGCACGAGAACCTCCCTCACCCGAGAGTCTCTCGAGTCCGTAGTGTGGCTCAACCTAGAGCCTGGTGAGAGGGCTGTCCATCATCACGACACTAAGCCAGGATCCACTGTGAAGGTGCTGGGCGTCGCGAGTGGGGACTCCAAGCGTGCGGCCATCTGGTCCGAGTTCCTCTACAACCTGCGTGAAGCTGGCCTCCACGGCACCCAGTTCATGATCAGTGACTCGCACCTCAGACTCAAGACCACTATCGCGAACGTCTTCCCCTGGGCTTCCTGACAGAAGTGCCGACGTAGCTTCGTAAAGAACTGCCCAGCGAAGGCTCCCAAGAACCGCCAGTAGATAGTGGTCACCATGGTCCGCACGGTCTTCGCCCATTCCGTTACCCTCCGCGTCGAGTGCCAACTGAAGGCGGTCGCCACCTTGAGTCGTCAGCACCACAACGTCGCCGAGACGTCTCAGGAGGCCGCTAGGAACCACACGGCCCTTCGCTACTTCTCGACCACTCACTGGTCGAAAGGCTGGTCCACGAGCTCTTTAGAGAGTCTCCACGCCGATGTCAAGGGGCGTACCAACGTGGTGAGGGTCTTCCTCAACAACGGCGCCACCCTCGACTTCCTCACCGTGATTGTCGCAAAACAGCACGACGAATGGAGCGTCTGCGAGCGTCACCACCCCTCCAGGGGACCATGCGCCCTCTGAAGGAGACACCGACTCACCGCACCGGACGACCGGGCTCGGGCCAAGTGAGAAGTGGGCCCGGCATCGAGAAGTACGCCCGGCGACTTATACCGCGACCGGGGACTAGGTCAAGGTGGCCTCGAATCGGCGGGTCACGTGAATCTCTGGCACTACCTCCGCACTTTGGCATTGGCGGTGCCCTAACTGGACTTCTCCGACAAACTCACGTGACCAACACAAAGATGCCATCGGATCGACTCTGCTGGCTTCTCAACTGAACGTACCGCGTGATACGTCATCTTCTACTTAATGGAAATCTCACCACGTCTCGCGGAATGATGAGCCTTACGGCGCGTCGAGCTGACGAAGCCGATCGAGGAGGAATCGACGAAAGATGTCATTGTCGACGTGAACCCCCACTCGCTGAACAGAGTCGGCGTGAACTCGACGTCGATCGATGAAGGTCGCCCCGCGCGCGTGCTCACCGGTCACTTCGACCGCGAGGCGCACTCCCTGGAGTGAGATGGCCCCAGGACTCACCAGTTCGTAGACGCACATCGCGTCGTGCATAATGACGTCCCGGTTGCCGTACCACTCGTCGTGGAAGGCGGCGTAGGGTTCGAGCATTCCGGCGCAACGTTCGCCCACCGTCGTGCTCCACGAGCGCATCTCGGCGAGGTCCTCGTCCACCAGATAGGCCTGGTGCGTGAGATCGAGGGGCATCAGCGTGATCGGCCACGAGGCGGCGAAGACTCGTCGCGCGGCTTCGGGGTCCACCCAGATGTTGAACTCCGCCGCCGGCGTCACGTTCCCCTCGAACGAGGCGCCGCCCATGATGACGACTCGCTCGACGAGCGTCTCGAGGTCGGGGTGACGCTCGAGAGCAACCGCGAGGTTCGTGAGAGGACCGATCGCGACGAGGGTGAGTGGACCTTCGAGCGCGGCCTCGTAGATCACCTCAGTGGCGTGACGAGGATCGAGTGGGGTACGCGGCTCACTCCACTCGAGATCTCCCAAACCATCTCGCCCGTGCACCACCGACTCTTCGGTCACGGGCTCACTCAAGGGTTCGGCGCACCCGGCTGCCACAATCACGTCCTCAGTGACGAGGTCCGCGAGGCGACGAGCGTTCAGCGCCGTCTTGTCGAGCCCCACGTTCCCGGCGACCGCGGTGAGGGCCACCACCTCCACTTCGGGACTGGCGAAGGCCAGCAAGATGGCGACGGCGTCGTCCACCCCCGGATCGGTATCAATTACGAGTCGGCGTCGATCCACGACACGACCTCCTCTCTCGTCGGCAGCGCGCCCTGCGCTCCCGGCTGCGTCGTGGCGTAGGCCCCGGCGTAGACGGCCCGACGCAACGCGTCGACGGGATCAACACCTCGCGCCCACTCGAGCGCGTAGGCGGCACAAAAGACGTCTCCCGCGCCCACGGTGTCGACGGCCTGAACCGGTGGAGCCGGAACCGACGCCACCTCTCGACCGGAGTGAAAGAGTGCCGCCCCCCGACGTCCCCGCGTCACGACACAGTGCTCGAGTATCGCGAGGTCGAGAGTGGAGGCCTCGTGCTCGTTCACGACCACGACGGAGCATCGACCGAGGAGATCGAGCGAGGCGCGTCCGGCGGGTGAGGCGTTCAGCACCACGGGGATCTCTCGCTCCAGGAGTTCGAGCACCGGTTCCACGGCGATCTCGAGTTGGCACAAGACGAGGTCGACGTCGAGGTCCGGGGGGACCCGTACGTCGTTGTTCGCCCCCGGGGCGACCACGATGAGATTCTCTCCCTCATCTTCGACAGTGATGTAGGCGACACCGGTCGGACGGGTTGAGCGTTGGCAGAACCCCACCTCGACCCCGTGCGCGCTGAGGTTGGACAAGAGCCAGGAACCGTCCGCGTCCTCTCCCACTGAGGCGATGAGGTGCGTGGGAGATCCCCAGCGTCGAGCGGCCAGAGCCTGGTTCGCCCCCTTGCCACCGGGCCGACGAACGGGATCTCCTCCGAGCACCGTCTCCCCACGTCCCGGTAGGCGCTCGACCGATACCACGACGTCAACGTTGCAACTCCCCACCACCGCCGCGCGCGGCGGAGTCACAGAGTCACTCACCCCTTAGGCAGGAACTGGTTGGTGTAGTACGTCGTCGGCGCGGGCACCTTCGAGATCAGTCCGATTCCCTTAAGAGCCGTCGCCAACGTGGACCACTGGGCGTTGGTCTGCACGAAGTACTTGTGCTGGGCGTTCGTGAGGAAGGGAATGGTCAGCTGCCAACCCAACTGGTTATAGGCGTTGGTGTAGCCACTCTGAGGGTAGGTCTTATCGAAGAGCGCGGTGGCCTTCGTGGGATTCGCGACGGCCCAGGCCGTCGCCTTCGAGATTGCGGTCATGAACGCGGTCAGGGTCGAGGCGTTCTTCGCGGCGTACGACTTGGTGGTGGCGTAGACCCACACCGGGATGTTGGGAGCTCCCACCGCCGTTCCGAGAAGCTGGACCTCCTTGCCCTTCACCTTGGCTCCCACGAAGCCCGGAGTCTCG
>JAKBAZ010000139.1 GCA_021826255.1 Actinomycetes bacterium | reverse complement strand
ATTGGAGACGGCTCCACCACGACCCCCACAAGTGACGCGCCCGTGACAACGGCCGCACCCACCCTCTCCACGCCCACGTGTCGAGACGTCGCGACGAGCAGGAGCGGACGCGACGACGGGGCGCCCCCATAGAGGCCGCGAGATTGCACCGTGACTCGCCGCACAACAACCGCACTCCAGTGAGTGGCCCCCACGGTGTTCGGAGGGCCCACAATCGTCGCGGGTGCTGGTGGGTGGAGCGTGGTGGACAGTCCGTACGTCGGAGAGAGTGAACCCGCGACTCGGAGCAGGGCCAGGTCACCCACGGCGTCGACGGCAACAATTCGGGCCCTCTCGCCCGCGACGCGAATATGCGTTTGACCCACCACGAGGTGAGCCGCCGTGACGACGTCGTGGGCGCTCACGATGACGGCCTCACCCGAAAAGTTCCTTGAACATCCTCCCGAGGCGCTCAGGGCGACGGTGCCGGTGACGGATCCCGAGAATGAGTGCGCGCTCGGCACCGTCCCCAGACTCGGCAGTATGAGACCATCCACCAGTGACGGGACGTGAGCGCTGCTGAAGAGCGATTCGATGGACGCCAGAGCCGCTGGTGGGGACGGGGCCACGCGATCGAGGGTGTGAGCAATGAGGGATCGGTTGACTTGTTGGGCCACTACTCCCCACGAGAGGACTGACGCCACCGCCACTACCAACCACACCGCCACGAGGGTACCGAGAAGACTGATGACGGCTCCACCCACGCGGTCGAGGACCCCGAGAACGGTACCGGTCAAGCCTTCGGCCGCCATTCCGGCAACTCGAAAGAGGATCCAACCTCCAATAGGAGCAGACACCACGACGAGGGCGATGACCGCACCGTCGCGGAGGGCCACGGGATGAAGTCCCCGTGTCAGACTCGGCGCGTAGAACAGTGCCAGGCCCAAACCCACGAGGCGTCCAATCATGCGTCCCAACTGGCGGAGAGCCCCGGTCGACCACCCTCTCACCAGCGCAATCAACAAGACCGCCACAATGACCACGTCAGCCCAGTCCATGTCGCCACGGTAGCCCCTCACGATGTCACCTGATGAGCGGTCCGTCCCACCACCACAGCACGGCCAACCTGAAACCTCCCCAGAAATCCTCAACAACGAGTGAGGAGGAGGTGGGCTCGCCCTCTATGTCGAGTTCTACCAATCCGTTTTCTTCGCTTGCCCGTAAGGTCTCAACGGAATGTTCAGCACCGACGACTCCGCCGCCCCGTCGCTCAGCGACGAAGCGCTGATTTCCGCGATGGCTCAACGCCACGATGGCGCCACCGTGGCGTTCGTTCGACGCTTTCAACGTCGGGTCTACGGTCTGGCGCGATCTATCGTGAACGATCCGGGCGCCGCTGAGGAGATCTCTCAGGAGGCCTTGGTGAAGGCCTGGCGCCACGCGCCCACTTTCGACCCTCGTCGCGCCTCAGCGGAGCGGTGGGTCCTGACCATTACCCGTAATCTCGCCATCGATCACCTTCGGCGCCGCAGAGCCGAACCCCGCGACCCCGTGGAGTTTCTCAATCTGGTAGCCGTTAGTTCCGACCTGACGTTCGACGAGAGGGTGGAGCACGGAGACTTGCGAACTCGACTCCAGGCCGCCCTCCTAGATCTTCCCGAAGAGCAACGTCGGGCGGTCGTACTCTCGAGCCTCCATGGGCGAACCGCCGCGGAGATTTCCGATATCGAGGGCATTCCACTCGGCACATCCAAGACACGTATTCGAAACGGACTCCTCAAACTTCGCGATCACCCGCTGCTACAAAGGACTCCCGAATGAACCCGGACCACCTCGACCCCGACTTCATCTCTCGTCGCGTGGAGTTCGCGCTCGGCACACTCGACGGACGCCAGCGGGCCGAACTGGCCGCCCACGTGAACGAATGTCTCGAGTGCTCCCGCGACATCGCCAATCTCGTCAATGTCGTGGACGACCTCACTCTCGCGGCCCCGGACGGGGAACCCTCGGGCGGATTCGAATCACGAGTACTAGCGTCCATCGCGGCAGAAGGCGCACCCCCACACTCTCGTCGCTGGGGAGTCCTCCTCGCCGCCGCGGCCGCCCTCGTCGTCGTGAGCGCCACCCTCGGGGCCATCCTCGCCTCGCCCGGTGTGACCCCCTCGGCGTCGGCCGCTGTCGTCGAACGCCCCTTGTGGTCCCACCACCAGAAAGTGGGAACCATCTACGCCCAACTCGGTGCCGCCTCGTGGATGGTCGTGGTGTCATCCCAGCGCTCTAGGGAACACTTCGTCGACTGTGTAGGGGTAACGACCACGGGGCGTGTCGTGAACCTCGGGGGGTTCTCCTACGGAACGGGGTTCGCGTCCTGGTCGGTGGGACTACCCGTACCGGCGAAGAATCTCCGCGAGATTCGTCTCGAGTCCCCGTCCGGGACCGTCGTGGCGACGTCGGGTACGAGTGGATGGAGCGGGTGGTCCGGGGGTGCCTCGTAACGACCAATCTCCTCGACTCGAGTCGGCGTACACCCTAGGGACAGACACGAGTCTGCTCAGGAAAAGGAGAACCGTATGCGTCGTCGTTTTCTGCCCACCCTCGCCTCGTCCCTCGCTCTCGTCGCCGGGACTCTCGCCACACCGGCGTTGTTCGCGAGTAGTGCGAGGGCGTCAGGTCCACTACTGCAAGTGACATCGGTCGGTGCGTATCACGACGTGGTCGTCGACTCCGCTCACCACTCCCTCTACCTACTCACCAGTGAAGCAGGTGGACACCTGCGATGCTCGGGTGCGTGCTTGGCGAACTGGCCGGCCGTCCTCGTCACCAACTCCGAGTCCGCGTCGACGTCGATGGGGATCACGGGAAAGATCGGGTACGTCCGCCGATCGAGCACCGAACGACAAGTCACCCTGAACGGCTACCCGCTCTACCGATTCGCCGGCGATAAGGCCCCCGGTCAAGCGAAGGGTGTCGGCATATCGGCCTTCGGGGGAACGTGGCTCCTCGTCCACGCCGCCGCAACGACTCCGGCCACCACTCCCTACCAGATGGCCGCGAGCGGTCCGTCCGTCAACTCGGTGACCGTGGAGGGCCACCCCCACGTCCTCGTCAACTCGAGTGGTCGCACCCTCTACCTCCTCACGGGTGAGAAGGGCGGTCGTTACTCACTCTGCCTCTCTGCCTGCCTCAACATCTGGCCTCCTTTTGAGGTCTCGGCCCTCCACGAGCACGTCACCCTCGGAGCGGGCGTCAAGGGACACATTGGATACGTCGTCGTACAGGGCGCATTCGCCTACGTCACCTTCAACGGCTACCCGCTCTACACCTTCGCGGGTGACACCAAGGCCGGAACGATGAACGGTGAGGGAATCAGGGCGAAGGGTGCGGCCGGCGTCTGGTACGCCGTCAACGCCTCGGCGACCACGGCCGCCAGCACTGCGCTCACCACGAGCACTCCGACGTCCAGCACGACGACCACCGCCTACGGCTACTAATCCTCTCGGTGAGGCCGGGTGGAGATAACGAGCCCCGCCCGGCCTCACCGAGGCGAGAGCACCAACACGGTGAGCGCGAGGAGATCGCGCAGGCGGTGGCGAGTGACCCACGACAGAAATCGCCAGGCGATGGTCGTGCCCCGGGGTCGGGTAATGAACCACGGCGGAGTCCACGGGGTGGTGAATCGGCCCTCCACGACCGATCGGCGCGCCCCGGGAACGAGGAGGCCATTACTGACGACTCCTCGGCCCGTCGAGGGATCCGCGCCGGGAGCGGCGCCCCAGGTCGTCGAGCCGAGTCCGATTCCGAGGGCGTGAAAGGCGTTGATCGCGACGACTCCGTAGGCCAGAGCCTCCACCACGTCGTCCAACACCTCACTCACCCCCGGGCGTCGTCTCGTGGCCGGGTCGATCAGCATCGTCACCGCGAGGGTCCCCCAGACGCGGGACGTCACAAACTCCTGCGCCGCTCGCAGAAACGCCACCGGATCGGCCTCGTCCAGTTCGACACCGACGAGCGCCGGACAAAAATACTCCTCCGTGAAGGCGTCGTTGGTCTCCGTGCTCGAATGG
>JAKBAZ010000138.1 GCA_021826255.1 Actinomycetes bacterium | reverse complement strand
GAGGTTCGGGCTCGGCGGTCCCTGCGAAACCGTCACGACGGCCTGCGCGGCGGGAACTCACGCCATTGGTAACGCCGCCCGCCTCGTGGCCTCGGGACGATCCACGGTGGCCGTGGCCGGAGGCGCCGAGGCGGTTCTCGTCGAGATCGCTGAAGCCGGCTTTCGCAACATGACGGCGTTGTCCTCCACGGACTTTTCTCGCCCCTTCGACCGCGAACGTGACGGCTTCGTCATGGGCGAGGGGGCGGGCGTGCTCATTTTTGAAGAGATGGAGCACGCTCGAGCTCGAGGGGCCACCATTCTCGCCGAAGTCATCGGAGCGGCCTCGACGGCCGACGCTCATCACATCACCGCTCCCGACCCCATGGGTCGGGGAGCAATTCGCTGCATGCAGTTGGCGTTAGAGGACGCTGACCTCGCGCCCCACGAAGTTAGCCACATCAACGCCCACGGTACCTCGACCCCACTCAACGACTTGGCCGAAGCCATCGCGGTCCACCACGTGTTCGGTGAGAGCGCCCCTCCCGTGACCTCGGTGAAGGGTCACCTCGGCCACTCTCTCGGAGCCGCGGGGGCGCTTGAGGGAGTCGTCTCGGTCATGACTCTGCAGCGCCAGGTGATTCCGCCTACCGCCGGAACTACCGACGTGGACCCCGACATCACTCTCGACGTGGTGGTGGGTGCGCCTCGGGCTCACTCCATGGAGACCGTGCTGTCGAACTCTTTCGGATTTGGTGGCCACAACGGTTCGGTCGTTTTTCGCCGCTACCAGGGCGACTAGTTCCCGTCGAGGCGCTCTCGACCAAAACGCAGAACGCTCGAGAGCGCGTACGCCTCGAGAGCCCGGTGAACGTACTGTGAGAGCCGTAGCGCATCCACGCGACCTCTCTCGTCGCGAAATCGTTCGCCGGCGTCGATGCCCCAGACCGGATAGCCCCCGACGACTCGAGCGACCGAGAACTCGTCGAGCGCGCTCACTATCAGAGGAGCTTCTCGCCCGACGTCGGCGATGACCGGTAGGGCGCTAGTGAGCGCACTCTCGGTGTCGACGGAGGGTAGACGAAAGTGATCGATAGTGGGGTCGTTCAAGTAGCTCAAGAGATCCGTCGGACTCTCCAGGGTTCTAATGACGGTTCGGACCCGCTCGGCGACGTAGTGCACCGACGACAATCCGACGGGTCCTACTAAGTCCGCGGCGCTCAGGCCGAGAGTATTCACAATCTCCACCACTCGTTGGGGCATCTCGGAAGTGAAACTGCCAATGGTCAGAATTCCCGGAGGGAGGCGTCGCACGATGTCGTGAGCGATTGACGTGGAGATGCGCTGGGGGGTGGGACCAAACTCCATGGAGATGGCGTTCACCCCCATCCCGATGGCGAGCAACGCTTCTTGTTCGTCCTGAATACCTGAGGCGATGATGACGAGACCGCTCGCGTCGAGAATCACCGGATCCCCCTAGAGCCACTCACCCGTCCACCCTTCACCCTGCAGGTTCGTCGTGCGGTGAACGAGGGCGAGTGCCCGAACTCCTCCCTCGTGGGTCATCACCGTGGTGAGGGCGCCTCGACGCTGCGCCTCACTCTCCCAGCTCGACTGCCACTGTTCCACGTCCTCGAGGGCTGCGGCCTCGACTCGAGCCAGTCGGTAGGGGGCTGAACCCCCGCGAGCGTCTAAGCGCCCGACGAGTTCTTGACCGGTGAAGCACCCCTTAGTGAACGAGATGCGCTCAGCGACGAAACGCTCCCCAAAGGATTGAGCCACGTAGCCGACGGCAAACTCCCGTGGTCCCGGTGCACCGAGGTCAACTTGCTCGGCCACCGTGGTGAACTCCCCCACGGGATTGAGATCCCACTCGAAGTCGACGCGAACCCGAAGTCGAAACCGACGTAGGCGGGTCTCGAGGAGTTCGGCGCAGTCTCGTGGAACGTCGAGGGCGACATCGTGAAGTCCCGTGCGCAGTGCGGTGACGGCGCAGACGACCACTCCGTCGGGTTGCAACACGGCGCCCTTCGCAGTGTCACCGGACTTCTCGGGTGTGGTTTGGGTCCATTGACCGTCGAGGAAGGAGACAGCGTCAGGACCCCGTAGTACGAGTCGGCTCCACTCAACGGGTGTATCGCCAGCCATCACGTCGACCCTCGTCATGCCATTACGCTAGGCCGAGTCGACGCGCACAGTGCGTCAAGGAGGGTTATGTCGAGCACCGCGAGCGAACTGTCGACCATTACGTCGAGTTTGGAAGAGCTCTCGCGTCGCTTGAGCACGCTCGTGGACGAGCCCGAGTCGACCCTCGACTCAGAGGTCTACGCCGAACTGGTGGCGGCGGAACGGACAGTGGGCACGCTACTGCGGCGTCTGCAACGCATCGCTCGACGAGCTCGGTCGTGAGCGACGTCTGGACCATCACCCGGCGTCTGAGCCCCTTTCGTCGCTTGGCCGTACTCGACCTCATTAACCGAACAGAGGTGGAGTTGGGCCGAGAGGCGTTGGACGAAAACCGACGGCGAGGAGTTATTCACGACTGGCCGGGCGAGCACTGGCTTAAAGAGGACGCGGGACTTCGCGGATACGCCCACGTCACTGATACTCACGTGCCCTGCGTCGAGATGTGCGGCGGTGGTCTGGACGAGGACCTGCTGGCGGCCATTTTGGCGGTCCACCCCGTCGTGGACTGGTGGTTGCGGGACTCGCCCGGTCACGCCCACGCCCTGAGGACTATTCGCCTCATGACTCGTTCGTTGCCGGCGCCCCGTCTAGAAATTCCCGAGGGGGCGACTCTGCGACACTTTCGGCCCGGTCTCGACGACGAGGCCTGGCTCGCTCTCAACAACGCCGCCTTTCCCGACCACCCCGAACAGGGCCAGTGGAGTCTTCAGGATCTTGAGGCTCGCACTCGAGAGCCGTGGTTTGACCCTTCAGGGTTCGTTCTCCTGGAAATCGACGGGGAGCTCGCGGCGTCGTGCTGGACGAAGGTCCACGAGTTGCACCCCGATCGACCGGGAGAGATCTACGTGATCTCCGTGGATCCGAAGTTTCAGCGCCGGGGCCTCGGACGAGTCATTCTCGCCGAGGGCCTCGCTAATCTTCGCTCCAAGGGGGTGTCCACTGCCATGTTGTTCGTCGATGCCGACCACGAAAGCGCGATGAGCCTCTACGAGCACTTCGGCTTTCGGGTCGCTCGAGAGGACCAGATTCTCCGCTTCTACGCCTAGTGTCCGACGAGGCGACCGATGCCAAAGGTCACGAGGGCGGCGAGCCCGGTCACAACGACCTGACGGAGGGCCCACGCCACGACACCGCGACGGGTGAACTGACCAATCGCTCCACCGACTGCGGCCGAACCCGCAGCCGCCATGCCCACTGACCACCACACTTCGTTGCCGTTCGAGGACACGAGCCACGGCAGAAGGGGGACGAGGGCACCGATACCGAACGCGAGTAACGACGAACCAGCCGCAGCCCAAGGTGAGCCCGTGGCGGAGGGATCGACTCCCAGTTCCTCTCGGGCGTGGGTCTGAAGGGCCAACTCGGGATCGCTCATCAGGTCGACCGCCAGTCGTCCGGCGAGATCGTTGTCGATTCCTCGGGCGACGAACATCGCCTTCAGCTCGGCCAACTCCTCCTCCGGATTATCCGCGAGCGCCTTACGTTCTACCTCGATCTCGTACTCCAGAAGTTCCTTCTGGGCTCGCATGGAGAGGTACTCGCCGCTACCCATGGAGAATCCGCCGGCGATGAGAGCGGCCACACCGGCGAGACGAACAACGCTGTGACTCGGATTGGCACCCGCGAAGCCGAGAATGAAGGAGGAGTTGGTGACCAACCCGTCCGAAATGCCAAAGATCGCGGCCCTGATCCAGCCATCGCTGATTTGACGGTGGTGTTCGTCGTGTTTCGCAGACATGGCGCGAGTTTAGGTCAGCGCGTAGTGACCCACCGGTCGATTACTAGGCTGATGAGGGAGGTATTACCTGGTGATTGCCGAACTGTCACGTACCAATTACCCGGAGTGGATTGGACGCCCCCTCGGGCCGGGAGCGCCTCGAGTCATCACCCAAGCTGAC
>JAKBAZ010000137.1 GCA_021826255.1 Actinomycetes bacterium | reverse complement strand
GCACTACGTACCCGCCCCGGCCTACGAGGAGGGTCACGGTCTCCAGGCGCTGGTGTGCAACCTCGACGCCTCGCCCTACCTCGGTCGATTGGCGCTGTGTCGAGTAGTGAACGGCACCCTGGCCCGTGGTCAGCGCGTGGCGTGGTGTCACGTCGACGGAACAGTGGAGTACGCCAAAATCACCGAACTGTTCATGACCAGCGCCCTCGAACGGCGACCGGTCGACGAGGCGGGGCCCGGTGACATCGTGGCGGTCGCGGGGTTCGACGACATCACCATCGGCGAAACCCTGGCCGATCCGGACGACCCGCGTCCGCTCACCCCCCTCACCGTGGACGAGCCCTCCCTCGCCATGACCATCGGTATCAACACCTCCCCCCTCGCCGGTCAAGAGGGCAAACTCCTTACCGCCCGAGTGATTAAGGATCGACTCGACCGAGAACTCATTGGTAACGTGTCGCTGCGCGTCTTGTCCACTGATCGCCCCGACGCCTGGGAGGTCCAGGGCCGGGGCGAACTCCAACTGGCGGTCCTCATCGAGACGATGCGTCGCGAAGGATTTGAACTGACGGTGGGTAAGCCTCAAGTCGTGACTCGCGAGATTGACGGCCACCTTCACGAGCCAGTGGAACACGTCACCATCGACGCTCCGGAAGAGTTCGTGGGAGCGATCACCACCCTCCTCGCTACTCGTCGAGGAACGATGGTCGACATGGTGAACCACGGCACCGGCTGGGTTCGACTCGAGTGGAGAATCCCCGCACGCGGACTGGTGGGAATTCGTACCGACTTCTTGACCGAGACGCGCGGTGCGGGCATGATGCACACCAACTTCGACGGCTACGAGCCCTGGTTCGGAGACATTCGCCTTCGCCCCCAGGGAGTGCTCGTCGCGGACCGGCGAGGCGTCACCACGACGAACGCGCTACTCGACCTCGAAGCTCGCGGAGTGCTCTTCGTCGGTCCGGGAGTTGAGGTGTACGAGGGCATGATCATCGGGGAGAACGCTCGACCCGAAGAGATGGACGTCAATCCCACTCGTGAGAAGAAGCTCACCAACATGCGCGCGTCTGGCTCGGACAACACCGAGCGAACCACTCCGCCCCGAGTTCTCTCGCTCGAGCAGGCCCTGGAGTTCATCGCCGAGGACGAGGCGGTGGAGGTCACTCCCGTGTCGATTCGACTCCGCAAGGTGATCCTCGACCAATCCGACCGCGCTCGAGCCCGAAAGAAGCGAGCCACCGCCAACTAGCCCGCAGGTACACGGCCGCTCTGTGACCTTTTCGTCGACGCTTGTCAGTCACCTCGGGCCGGGAGGACTCGTCGTCGCGAGGGGTCATTCTGCGACCCCGGTAGACTCATCTCTGGAGGGATGACAGAGCGGCCGAATGTTCCGGTCTTGAAAACCGGCGTGGGTCTTCCCACCGTGGGTTCAAATCCCACTCCCTCCGCCACTCGTTCCCCCGCATCCCCGAGGAGGCCAGTCGACATGAATCGTGCTCGTTGGAGTACCCTCGCCCCCCTCGTCGCACTCGCAAGCCTGGTGTTGCCTGGAAGCGCCCACGCCAGCTCGCTCAACGCCCTCCAGCTGGCGGTCACCGCGCGTAATAACGCCGAGGCGCAGGTCTCGGTTCACGAAGTGGCGGTACTTCGCAGTCCCGTCTCGCCTAACGCCAACTACACCTCCGTCAACGACGTCTCTCGCACGGGGGCGAAGGAAGTCGTCACCGGGACCACGACCAACCACCTCTCCTACACCCTGGTCGCTCACAGCACGACCCGGGTCGTCTACGTCAAGGCGAGTGCGGTCGCGTTAGAGAACTTCCTCCTCGGACTCGCTCCCGGACCGGCCGCCCACGACGCGGGGCACTGGCTCGCGGTGTACTCGAGCGCCGGCACCTACCCGACGCTGGCCGCGAGTACCACGATCACCAGTGACTTCGCGTTGAACCTCTACGTGGCCGGCACGGCCACCCTCGCCGGGCGCTCCACCGTCGCCGGGGTCCCGGTACAAGTGATTCACCTCGTCTCGGCCGCGACGGCCCGCACACCAGCACTCAACGAGTACCTCGACGTCACCGTGGGCTCTCACCCTCTACCCGTCCGCGAAATCGCCTCGGGATCCGGAGTCACTCTGACGGTCACCTGGACTCACTGGGGCGAAACGTTCGTTCTTCCCACTCCCAAGCCCTTCGCCACCTTCCGTTAGGCCGGCTCGATTCGCTCGAGCAGCCCGTCCATCCACGCCCGGGCGTGCCGGCGACGATCCTCGACGTCGGACCGCTTCTCTTTCGAGCCCTCTCCCGTGACGGGGTAGGAACCGAGGAACTTGACCGTCACGAGGTGGGCCTGGACGTCCACCAGGCAGTCGGCCACGATCTCGTCGCTCACGTGACCGTCAAACTCAATCACGAAGCAGTAGTCCCCCAGCCCGGTCTTCGTCGGTCGACTCTCGAGCTTGGTCAAGTTGATGTCTCGCGCGGCGAAGCGACCGAGGATTCCGTAGAGTGAACCCGGGCGATCGGCGTCTTGGAAGCAGACGACGAGGGAACGATCGTGACCGGTGGGCGCCGCGAGAGAACCCCGCGACACGAGGACGAATCGCGTGGCGTTGCCCGGGTGGTCCTCGATGTTGTCGGCAATCACCTCGAGGCCGAAGATCTCGGCCGCGAGTCGAGAACCCACCGCGGCCCAGGGTTCCTCACTCGCCGCCGTCTCCGCCGCCGCCTGGGACGTCGACGCGGTGGTCTCCACTCGGGCGTTGGGTAGGCGTTGCAGGAAGTGGCGGACCTGTCCGAGAGCGTGGGTGTAACTGGCTACCCGGGTCACGTCGGCCGGCACCACTCCCGATCGCGCCAATAAGTGCAGGTGAATAGGAATGACGAGCTCACGAACAATGACGAGGTCGTGATCAAACACCAGCCCATCGATAGTGGCCGAGACGGTGCCCTCAATCGCGTTCTCTAAAGGCACCAGACCCTGGTCCACCCGTCCTTCGGATACGGCGGCGAGAACGTCACCGATGGTGGCGAAACTGGTCGCCTCGCAGTCGCCCAGAACTCGCAAGGCCTCGTGAGAAAAGGAGCCTTCGGGACCGAGGAAACCGATGCGTCCCATCACCTAGGTCATCGTAGTGGCCCCGTGGCCCGCCCCCGAAAGTCGTAGCATGGACTCCGGTCTACGCGACGAGGAGAGTGCAATGACGCACCCGATGTTTACTTACGACGAGTCATTCACCGAGGCGGTGTTCGAGTACTGCCGGGACCGACTGCGCGACGACGCCCCCCTCGACTACGGCTCGCACGCCCCGACCCCCCTGCCCTCACTCGAGGGACTCGTGACGGCGTCCGGTCGAGATCCGCACGAGATCCTCGCCCTGTGGCGAGACCACCTCGCCCCCCACGTCGTCTCGGTGGACTCTCCGGGATTCCTCGCCTTCATCCCCAACGCCCCCACCGAGTACTCACTCCTCTTCGACATGATCGTGGCGTGTTCGGGCCTCAACGGCACATCCTGGCTCGAAGCCGCCGGCGTCGTCGCCGCGGAGAACCAGGCCCTCGACTTTCTCGCGCAACGCGCCGGCATGCCCGCCGGCACGAACGGAGCGTTCGTCTCGGGGGGCAGCATCGGGAACCTCTCCGCGCTAACCGTCGCCCGCGACGTGGGACGAGAGCGCCGACCCGACCTCGCCCCCCACGCTGTGCGTATTGCCATCTCCGCCGACGCTCACTCCAGCATCGGTAAGGCGCTACACGTCATCGGCGTGGAGCCCCTCCTCGTCGAACCCGACGACCACCGTCTCACTCGAGCTGCTCTGGAGGCGGCGATAGCTCGCGACCCTCACCCCGACACCATTATCGGAGTCGTCGCCACCGCCGGAACCACCAACGCCGGCATCGTCGACGACCTCGAGGGCCTCGGAGCACTGGCCCGGGAGCGCCAGTGGTGGTTTCACGTGGACGGCGCCTACGGCGGGGCCGCGATGTTCTCGTCGGCCCGAGAGTCCTTCCGGGGACTTCGCCACGCCGACTCCTTCATCGTCGATCCCCACAAGTGGCTCTTCGCCCCCCTCGACTGCTGCGCCCTGCTGTGGCGCGATCCGGCGACGGCGCGCACCGT
>JAKBAZ010000136.1 GCA_021826255.1 Actinomycetes bacterium | reverse complement strand
GACCCTGCCTAGGCCAGGCGCTCAGCGAGACGGGTGACCTCGTCGGCGAGGGCCGACGGAAGGCGCTCGCCGAACTGGGCGTAGTGCGCCTCGATCAGAGGAATCTCGCGTCGCCAGTCGTCGACGTCGACACGGAGGAGTTCCTCGAGGTCCTCCTTCGCGATGTCGAGGCCCTCGAGGCGCAGGTCACTCGCGGTCGGCACGTAACCAATCGGGGTCGACTGCGCGTCGGCTTGTCCGTCGCAGCGACGAAAGACCCATTCGAGCACCCGGGAGTTCTCGCCGAATCCCGGCCAGAGCCACCGTCCGTCGGCCGACTTGCGGAACCAGTTGACGTAGTAGATCTTCGGAAGAGTTGACTCGTCGAAACGGCGTGAGAACTCCAGCCAGTGAGAGAAGTAGTCGGCCATGTTGTACCCACAAAACGGCAGCATCGCGAAGGGGTCTCGACGCAAATTACCCACCTGGCCCACCGCGGCGGCGGTCGTCTCGGAGGCCATGATGGAGCCCATAAACACACCGTGAGACCACGAGAGAGATTCGGTCACGAGCGGGACCACCGACGCCCGCCGGCCACCGAACAAGATGGCGTCGATGGGAACTCCCGCCGGATCCTCCCACTCGGGGGCGATGGCCGGGTCCTGTGACGCCGGCGCGGTGAAACGGGAGTTGGGGTGAGCAGCCGGTTGGCCCGACGCCGGGTCGTAGGGGCGACCGCGCCAGTCGGTGAGATCCGGGCGTGGGTCCATTCCCTCCCACCACACGTCGCCGTCACTCGTCAAGGCGACGTTGGTGAAGATGGTGTTGGCCCGAACCGAGTCCATCGCGTTCGGATTGGTCTGGTAGTTGGTACCGGGTGCCACGCCGAAGAAACCGGCCTCGGGGTTGATGGCGTAGAGGCGACCGTCGGGACCGGGCTTCATCCAGCAGATGTCGTCACCGATCGTCTCGACCGTCCAGCCCGGCAGCGTCGGCACCAGCATGGCCAGATTGGTCTTGCCGCACGCCGAGGGAAAGGCCCCGGCGACGTACTTCGACTCACCCTCGGGGCTCGTGATCTTCAAGATGAGCATGTGCTCGGCGAGCCACCCACCCTCGCGGCCCATCACCGAGGCGATGCGCAGGGCGAAGCACTTCTTGCCGAGCAGGGCGTTGCCGCCGTATCCGGAACCGAAGGAGATGATCTCCTTAGTCTCGGGGAAGTGGACGATGTACTTGTGCTCCGCGTTGCAGGGCCAGGGGACGTCGGTCTCGCCCTCCTCGAGGGGTGCTCCCACCGAGTGCAACGCCGGAACGAACTCCCCGTCTTCACCGAGCAGGTCGAGGACGGGCTGACCCATACGGGTCATGATCTTCATCGACGCCGCTACGTACGCCGAGTCGGTGAGTTCGACGCCGATGTGGGCGATACGCGATCCGAGGGGACCCATGGAGAAGGGGACCACGTAGAGGGTTCGCCCCTTCATGGACCCGGCGAAGAGTCCGTTGAGAGTGGCCCGCATCTCGGTCGGGTCCACCCAGTTGTTCGTCGGACCGGCGTCCTCGCGATCCTTCGAACAGATGAAGGTACGGTCCTCGACTCTCGCCACGTCCGAGGGATCCGAGGCCGCGTAGAAGGAGTGGGGGCGAAGGTCGTCGTTCAGTCGAACGAAGGTACCCGCCTCAATCAGCTCCTCGCAGAGGGCGTTGTACTCCTCGTCCGACCCGTTGCACCAGTAGATACGATCGGGAGTCGTGAGTCGCGCTACTTCTTCCACCCACGAGATCAATCGCGCGTGGTTGGTCGGATATGTCTGCACCGGCACTCCTTCGTGTCACCCCGTCGGCGCACCGTTGCGCCGCACTCTGATAGGCCCAGTGGCGTGACCTCGTCGCTGTCGAACCCCCCGGAGGGGGAGGGTCAGCGCGAGGACGCTGTTCTCGAGCGTATCGTCCAGATTCTCGAGGGTAAAGGCTTATTGAAAGAAATTCGCATTATCGGGGATGACTGCGCCGTCCTCGACCCGTTCGTCGGACAAACCCTGGTGTCGAGTGACGTGTGCGTGTACGGAGTTCACCTCGATGACGCCCTTTTTGACGTCGAGGACCTTGGGTACAAGGCCATGACCAGTGCTATTTCGGACATTGCGGCCATGGGTGGGCGAGTTCGGGGGGCTCTCGTGGCCGTGGGGGCTCCGGGCGGAACGGACCTGGAGTTACTGCACCGGGGAGTGGCCCGGGCCGCCGAATTAACGAGTTGTCCCGTGGTCGGAGGTGACCTCACCCGTTCGTCCCAGTTGAGCGTGACGGTCACGGTTCTCGGGGAATGTCCGAGTGGCGGGGCGATTCGGCGTTCGGGGGCGAGCCCGGGGGACACCTTGATGGTGACGGCGCCGCTCGGACGCTCGGCGGCCGGCCTGCGCCGAGCCCGCGCGGGAGTCCCACTGAACGACGAGTTGGTGTTGGCTCACCGACACCCGTGGCCCCGACTCGCCGAGGGCCAGGCGGCCCGGGGTGCGGGGGCGAGCGCCATGATGGATCTCTCGGATGGGCTGGGACTCGACCTACACCGATTGGCCGACGCTTCCGGGGTGGGAGTCGTCGTCGACGATATTCCGGTGGCGTCGGGCGCGACTCACGACGAAGCCTGGAGCGGGGGCGAGGACTACGAGTTGCTCATCGCTACTCCCGATCCGGACCGATTAACTCTGGTCTTCGCGGATCGAGGTCTCGGGCGACCTTTCGCCATTGGGCGCTGTACGGGCACTCCCACTCAACGCGAGTACCGTGGCCGTTCGTTTACTCGCGAGGGCTACCAGCACTCCTGGTAGAGCGAACTCAGGCCGAGGGCTGGCGACGGACGGGCTTGACGACCTTGCCCGAGCGCAGACATCCGGTGCAGACGTTCATGCGCGTCGGAGTCTGACCCACGAGCGCGCGCACCCGCTGGATGTTCGGGTTCCAGCGACGCTTGGTGCGCCGGTGGGAGTGAGAGACGTTCATGCCGAACGACGGCTTCTTGCCGCAGATGTCGCAGACCGATGCCATGAACGTACTCCTTCGTCGTCGGACGCCCGCGGTCGCGAACGGCCGTTTCAGCCGGAAAACGATTGTAGCATCGCTGGCGATGGACACCGCCACCACCCTCTCGCCGAGCGACCTCAAGCGGGCGGTGGGCCACTTCGCCGACTTGCTGCGTCGAGATCAGGGTGCGATAAACCGACTCAATGTCTACCCGGTTCCCGACGGAGACACCGGGACCAACATGGCCCTCACGATGGCGGCGGTGGTCGCCGACGTCTCCGTTCTCGACGAGTCGGCCCCGCTGGCGGAGGTGTGTCGGGCCGTCGGGCACGGGGCTCTCATGGGCGCGCGGGGAAATTCGGGGGTGATCTTGGCCCAAATGCTCCGCGGTCTGATCAGTGCGTTCGAGGACCGCGACGTCGTCGGGGCTCACGAACTCGCCGAAGGGCTCCACCGGGCGGACGAGTCGGCCCGCCGAGCTGTGGAGCGTCCGGTGGAGGGCACCATACTCTCGGTGGCCCGGGCGGCGGCCCGGGCGGCCGCCGGACTGTCCCGGCTGGTCGACGTCGTGAGATCGGCCCGAGACGGCGCGCGAGAGGCCCTGGCTCAAACCACCAGCCAACTCGAGGTCCTCGCTCGGGCCGGGGTCGTGGACTCCGGGGGGACGGGTCTCGTGCTGTGGTTCGAGTCGCTGTGTCACGTTCTCGCCGGTGACGAGTTGCCACCACCGTTGGCAGACGTCGGGCCCGTGAGCGCGCCGAGTGAGAGAGTTCCCGAGACTGCGGGCGATCAGCGCTACGAGGTCATGTTCCTCCTCGAGAGCTCCGACGAGCTCGTGGAGGAGTTTCGAGCGGCGTGGAGCGTGATCGGAGACTCCATCGTGGTGGTGGGCTCGGACGGGCTCTATCACTGTCACATTCACACCAATGACATCGGTGGGGCTGTTGAGGCGGCCCTCGTCGTCGGGCGACCCTCCTCCATTCGGGTGAGTGATCTGTCCGAGCAGGTCCTCGCTCACCACGAGCCCGACCTCGTCGCCCCGAGTCCCATCGACACCGTCGAGTGCGCTGTCGTCGCCGTGAGTGCGGGGGCCGGCCTGTCAGCCCTCTTTCACTCGCT
>JAKBAZ010000135.1 GCA_021826255.1 Actinomycetes bacterium | reverse complement strand
CCAGAAGTACGACACGTCGAACTTCCTACCCATCTCGGCCTCCAACGACTACTCGATTCCCTTCATTACTCTGGGCAACCAGTTCCTCGTCTCGGGCGCGAGCTACTCCCCGGCACTCTTGAGCGGTCAGACTCAGGCGCAGATCGCCGCGACGTTGTCTTCGACCACGAGCCCCATCGCTGACGCCATCATCGCCTCCGCGAACTACCAGACGGCCGCCCTGTGCACCCTGACTCACAATCAGCCCGCCGCGGTGTGCACCTCGAGCGGGGTCATGACCGCAAAGAAAGCGATGAAGCTCTAACGATGCGCAGAACGGCATCGCCCGCGCCGAGTTGGGCCGTCTGGTCGACCTGGTTACTCAGTTTGGCCGGTCTCGGACTCGCCATCTACTTGACCATCGCCCACTTCGCGGGAAGTCAGATTCTGGCGTGCTCGGACAAGGGATTAATTGACTGCGCGTCGGTCACCACGTCGCCCGAGTCCTACTTTCTCGGCGTGCCGGTCGCCATTCTCGGTCTCGTGAACTTCGTGGTGCTGGCGATTCTGAACTCACCCTGGGCGTGGAAACTCCAGTCGAGTTGGGTCGCTCTGGTGCGCTGGGGACTGATCGTGGGTGGAATGCTCTTCGTCTTCTGGCTGCTCGCGGTGGAGTTTCTCATTCTCAATCGCATCTGCATCTACTGCACGGGTGTGCACATCGTGACGCTCTGCTTGTTCGTCATCGTGAGCCGAGTGACCCCGGTGCAACTGGGTTGGACTAACGCCTCAGAAGAGCTCGACGCTCCATCTCGTTGAGCCCACCCCAGATTCCGTAACTCTCTCGTTGAGCGAGGGACGCTTCACGACACTCCTCGACGACGGGACAGTTGGCGCAGAGTTGCTTGGCCCGGCGCTCGCGCCGTTGACGAGCGTCTCGAGACTCCGCGTTATCGGGTGAGTAGAAGAGGTGACTCTCTTCGCCCCGACACGCCGCCAAGTCGCTCCAGGGAGCTTTGGAGAGAACCACACGTCCTCCTTTCGTCGAGAGGGAAGACTAGCCAGCCCACGCCCCCGTGGCAATGGCCTTATGTCCTTCCACACACCCCTGGTACTCTCATGGGGTGGCCCACGTGATTATCGCCGCTGACCTCGCCGCCCTTCGCGCCGACGTACGAGCAATGGTGGAGGGTCCGGATCTGACCTGTGAAGAGGTCGCCAACGGACCAGCGGTCCTCGAACGAGTTCGCGAGGGTGGGGTCGATCTCGTCGTGTGTGATCTCCAAATGGGATCGATGGGTGGTCTGGCGGTGTGCGCCGAACTGCGCAACGAGGAGTCCTACGGGGCCGCCGAGTCGGTGGGCGTCCTGCTTCTTCTTGACCGGCGCGCTGATGTCTTTCTCGCTCGACGCGTGGGCGCGGACGGGTACGTCATTAAACCCCTCGACGCCCTTCGAGTGCGACGGGCGATTCGGACGGTTCTGGCGGACGAGTCCTTCGAGGATGAGTATCTTCAGCCGGCGAGCGTCGGGGTCACCCCCCGGTGAAGGAGCCCCCGAGCGGGCGCTCTCGACTTCGCGATCGTCTTCAGCGCTCCACCCCACTCACGTCGAATCCCGAGGCCCAGGCGATTCACGACCGCGTCGACCAACTCTCCGAGTTGGAACTTCGCGACGTCATGACCCCCCGCGTTGACGTGGCCTTCCTCAGCACTCCCGTAACCCCCGAAGCGGTGGCTGACGCGGTGCGTGACACCGGTCACTCGTGCTTCCCGGTCGTCGACGATGATCTCGACGACGTGCGTGGCGTCCTCTTCGTCAACGACCTGTTTCGCTCTTCGGGCACCCGACGGGCGATTGGGGTATCCCTACCCACCGCGAGTGAGATTGCGCGCAAGATTCGGACCCCACTCTTGTTGCCCGAGACGATGGACCTTCTCGAGGGGCTCCACGAGATGCGCGAACAACGCCGTACGTTCGCCCTCGTGCTCGATGAGCATGGTGGCGTGGCGGGAGTGATCTCCATCCGCGACATCCTCGAGCAACTGGTGGGAGATCTCTCCGACGAGTTCGACGAAGAAGACGAGTCCACCATCGTGACGATTCGCGCGAATCGTTGGTTGGTCGACGGACAGACTCACGTTGACCGCGTGCACGAAGAACTCGGTGTACCGATTCCCGAGGGGGAGTACGTCACGCTCGCCGGCTACCTGCTCGACCTCGCGGGCGAGATCCCCGACGAGGGCACGGAGTTTCATCGCGGGGCGTGGAGTTTTCGTGTTCAATCCGTGGAGCGGCGCCGCATCAGTGAGGTCGTCGTCGAGTTTCACCCCGACCTCGAGACGGACGACAACCCTTGACTCAACGAGCGCAGATGAGGTCGAGTCATCCAGATCGACGTTCACTCCGTAGTGAGAGGTGATGACTCTCGTCGCCGATCTTCCCGACGCTTCTCTCGTGAGCCTGCTGAAGGCTCGAGACGAGCACGCTCTCTCCGAGATTTACCGTCGACACGGGGGCGCCGTCTGGTCGCTCGCTCGTCAAGTCGTACGCACCGACGCCCTCGCCGACGACGTCGCTCAAGACGTTTTCGTGCGTCTGTGGAACAATCCCGAGAGATTCGAAGAGTCCCGAGGCTCTCTCCGAAGTTTTCTCAATTCTCTCGCACACCATCGCGCGATTGACGTTGTTCGAGCCGAGGCCGCCCGCCTCCGGCGCGAAACCAGTGACGCTCGACGCCACCCGAGCGTCGACGACGATCTTGAACGACGGCTCGATGAGGTCGCCAACGCCCACAGTGTTCGAGAGGCCCTTCTGCGCTTGCCCGCTCGGGAACGTGAGGTCATCAACCTGGCCTACTTCGAGGGCTACACCTACCGAGAGATCGCTACCCTGCAGGGTGAACCGGAGGGTACCGTGAAGGGTCGAATTCGTTCGGGACTCAAGAGGCTCCGCGTGATGCTCTACTCCTTGGAACCCGACTCAGCAGGAGACGCCTGATGACTCACTCGGAGATTCAAGAACTACTCGGTGCCTTCGCCCTCGACGCCGTCGACGCCGACGAGGCTCGAGCCATTGAAACACACCTCACGACGTGTGACGAGTGTCGCCGAGAGGTCGACGAACACCGCGAGATTGTCTCGCGGATGGCCGGGGCTGGAATTTCGCCACCCCGACACGTGTGGAACTCGATCGCTGAACAGTTGAACGTCGCCCCGGTTCCGAGGGTTGCCGACAGCGCGCTCGCGCGCCTCGTGAACGACGCTCGCCCACGGTCCAACCGCGCCCTGAAGGTCGCGCTCAGCGTCGCCGCAGCCGCGGTGGTCCTCGCTCTCGGGAGTGGCGTTCAAGCTCTGCGACTTCAACACGAAGTTGACCACTTGAACGCGCTGAGTGGTTCGAGCGCCATCACGACCGCTCTCCAGCGCGCCCTCCTCGATCCGACCACCCAGCGTGTTACCCTCACCGCCGCCTCCACCACCGGGCCCGCCGCCGAAGTAGTTCTCCCGTCGTCCGGGCAAGCCTTCATCGTGAACCGGCACCTTCCCTCACTCGGTCACGACTCCACCTACCAACTCTGGGGAATCGCCCAGGGGCGAGCGATCTCACTGGGGCTCCTCGGCTCGAATCCCGGAACTATCGCCGTCGCGGTGAGCGCCGGAACAACCGTACGGACCTTCGCCATCACCGTCGAACCCTCGGGTGGCGTCGTGGTGCCCGATCACCAGCCGGTTGCAACGGGAACGGTGTAGCGAACGTCAGGACCGACATTCGACCCAGGGACCGAGCCGAGAGACGTCCCGTCGGAGCCGGACTAGGATGGGCGAGCCGCGGGGAGACCCGCTGCGGGCTGTAGCGCAGCTTGGTAGCGCGCTTCGTTCGGGACGAAGAGGTCCCGGGTTCAAATCCCGGCAGCCCGACCAGTTGTACTAACCGTCCGGCCCCCATCGTCTAGCGGCCTAGGACACCACCCTTTCAAGGTGGCGGCACGGGTTCGAATCCCGTTGGGGGTGCTAGATGTGGGAATGCACGTGGATTGTGACCCTGCTTCGGTTTAACTAGCTTTGACGTACTCCTTGAGTGCGGCCCGGATGGCCTCAGAAAAGCTGATACCTTGCTCGGCGGCTCGAACCAAAAGATCGCGCTTCAGCTCGGGGCT
>JAKBAZ010000134.1 GCA_021826255.1 Actinomycetes bacterium | reverse complement strand
CTGACGGTGCCACTCTACTGGTCGGGCTCGGGCCCCGGAGTCACTCGAGCCCTCGCGCGGCCCCGCGAAACTCCCCTAGGGTGGCTCTATGGATGGAATCGATCCTTTTGGCCGCTACCACGACCAGCCCGACGAGGACGGCGCCGACCTCGGCGGATTCCGACCTGACACCCTCGCTCACGCGCTACGACGAATCGACACTCTCGAGGAACGACTGGTCGAAGCGAGGGCGCAACTCACCCAATCGCGTTCGAACAATGAGAAGTTGACCATCACCATCCAACAGACACGGGACCAGATCGCCGCGTTGCGTGACGAAGTCGAAAAGCTCACCCAACCCCCCGGGGTCTACGGCACGTTCATTGAAGCCAACTCGGACGGGAGTGCGGACATCTTCGCCTCGGGACGAAAGATGCGAGTCTCCGTCCACCCGGGCCTCGACCCGCGGGATCTGATTCGAGGAGCGGAGGTCACCCTCAACGAGTCGTTCGCCATCGTGTCCGTGCGCCCCGGCGACGGTCAGGGTGAAGTCGTGACCGTGAAGGAGGTCCTCGACGCCCGTCGGGTCGTGGTCTACTCGAGAGCCGACGAAGAGCGCGTCGTCGAACTCTCGGACGCGCTCGGCGAGGCTCGCCTGCGCAGCGGGGACGCGGTGGTCCTCGATCCCCGCTCGAATCTCCTCGTCGAGCGTCTCACTCGCCAGGGGGCGGAAGAACTCATCCTCGAGGAGGTCCCCGAGGTGAGTTACGAGGATGTCGGAGGTCTCGACGCCCAAATCGAACTGATCACCGACGCCGTCGAACTGCCCTACCTTCACCGAACACTCTTTCAAGAGTACGAACTCCCCGCCCCCAAGGGCATTCTTCTCTACGGCCCCCCGGGGTGTGGCAAGACCCTCATCGCGAAGGCCGTCGCTCACTCTCTCTCCCAGAAAGTGGCGGAGTTGACGGGCAATCGCAATGTCCGGTCCTACTTTCTCAACATCAAGGGACCCGAGCTGTTGAACAAGTACGTGGGTGAGACCGAGCGCCAGATCCGTCTCGTGTTTCAACGAGCCCGCGAGAAGGCCGAGGAGGGGGTCCCCGTCATCGTCTTCTTTGACGAGATGGACTCTCTCTTTAGAACTCGTGGTACTGGTATCTCTTCGGACATGGAGTCCACCATCGTGCCCCAGTTACTCGCCGAAATCGACGGCGTAGAGTCGCTAAGAGACGTCATCGTCATCGGCGCCACTAACCGTGAAGACTTGATTGATCCGGCAATCCTTCGCCCCGGACGCCTCGACGTCAAGATCAAGATCGAGCGCCCCGACGAGGTGGCCGCCACTCAAATCTTCGAGCGCTACCTCCACCGAGATCTACCTCTCGACGACGACGAGGTTCGTCGTCACGGTGGGGGAGATCGAGACAAGGCGCTCGCTCACATGATCGAGACCACCGTGGATCACATGTATCGCAACGACGACGAGAATCGCTTCCTCGAGGTCACCTACCAGGGGGGCGACAAGGAGATTCTCTACTTCAAGGACTTCGCGTCGGGCGCGATGATCGAAAACATCGTGCGCCGGGCCAAAAAATACGCCGTCAAGCGCGAAATCCACGGGTCGGGCCGGGGTCTTCGCACCGAGGACCTCATCAGTTCCATTCGAGACGAGTACCACGAAAACGAGGATCTCCCCAACACCACCAACCCCGACGACTGGGCGAGGATCTCGGGCAAGAAGGGTGAGCGCATCGTGTTCATCCGTACGTTGATCAATAAGGAAGAGGCGAACGTCTCGGGGGGTCGCTCCATCCAGCACGTGGGCACCGGGCAGTACCTGTAGTTCATGGGTGTCGCGAAGATTCTCGGCATCGAGACCGAGTACGGGATCGCCGGGGGCCCCGATTCGGACCCGACACTGGCGTCCAGCC
Organism: Actinomycetes bacterium; assembly: GCA_021826255.1. GTDB lineage: Bacteria > Actinomycetota > Acidimicrobiia > Acidimicrobiales > RAAP-2 > RAAP-2. The sequence continues at coordinate 2,270 of JAKBAZ010000134.1, read as the reverse complement.
TGATCGTCAACGCGTACGCCCAACACGGCCAATCCCGCGTGACCTGGGACTTCGTCGACGAATCACCGGACAACGACGCTCGGGGCTACTACGCCGACGGAGCCTTCGCCCCCATCATCGAGACCCACTTGGCCAACACCGTCCTCACCAACGCCGCGCGCCTCTACGTCGATCACGCCCACCCCGAGTACTCCTCACCCGAGTGCCGAACTCCCCGCGAAGCCGTCCTCTACGACCAAGCGGGCGAGGAGATCATGCGTCGCGCCCAGAGAGTCGCCAACCAGACGCTCGACGACGACCACGCTATTCGCCTCTACAAGAACAACTCGGACGGTAAGGGGAACTCCTACGGAACCCACGAGAACTACCTCCTCTCGCGCGAGGTGGAGTTTTCGGACGTGGTTCGCGCGATGGTGCCCCACTTCGTCTCGCGCGCGGTGATCACGGGGGCCGGCAAGGTGGGATACGAAACGGACGTGAGCCGTGGCACTCCGTTTCAAATCAGCGCCCGCGCCGAGTTCTTCGAGGAGGTCGTCGGGCTCGAGACAACTCTCAAGCGCCCCATTATCAACACCCGCGACGAGCCTCACGCCGACGCTGAACGTTACCGTCGACTTCACGTCATCAACGGCGACGCCAACATGAGCCCCCGGGCGACGTGGGTCAAACTGGGTGCGACCGCCATTCTCTTGAGCGTGCTCGAGGATCAGGGGGCGGGCGTCTTTCCCTCACCCCCCGCCCGACCCGTCGCGGCGATTCGAAGTTTTGGGGCGGATCCCACGCTGCGCGCCGTCGTCGAGACCCAGGACGGACAACGGTGGAGTGCCCTCGACTACCAAGACGCCCTCTACGCCATCGCCCAGCGCCACGTGGAGCGTGTCGGGGCGCCCGACGTTGCCGCCGACGAGGAAGTAAACGCGTTGCTCGCCGAGTGGTCCGATCTCCTCGACGGTGTTCGTCACCACCCCGACCGAGTCGCCCAACGAGTCGACTGGGTCGCCAAGTGGAGAGTCGTGGAGGGCTACCGGGAGCGCTACGGGCTTGACCCCAACGACGTACGACTCCGAGCTATCGACCTGCAGTACCACGACATACGACCGGAGAAGTCACTTGCGGCTCGTGTGGGCTTAGAACCGCTGTGGAACGACGACGAGATCAACGAGGCGGTCTTTAGGGCCCCCCGGACTACTCGGGCCTACTTCAGAGGAGAGTGCGTCCGACGTTTCCCCGAGGAATTGGTCTCGGCCAACTGGGACTCTCTGGTCTTTGACGTGGGCGCGGGACCACTTCGCCGGGTGCCCATGATGGACCCCGTTCGGGGAACCGAAGAGCTCACCGGAGCCCTGTTCGCGCAGAATCCGAGTGCCGCGTCGCTCATCGAGGCCCTGAACGGGTAGAACTAGTACGTGGCAGAACAAGAGCGAATCCAGAAGCAGCGCAGTGAGCGCACCGAGAGTTCCGCGAGCACCGAGGACGTCACCGTGGACGCCCAGAAGGGCGAACAGCTGAAGGCCGAGTTGGACGACCTGCTCGACGAGATTGACGAAGTCCTCGAACAGAACGCCGAGGAGTTCGTCCGTAACTACGTTCAAAAGGGTGGGGAGTAATGGGGCTCCCGCTGTTCGATGCGGTGAGTGACCCGGGTCCTTCCTTTATCGCGTACGCCCACGCGGCCGGTTTGACGCCCCCGGGAGGCGAGGGCGTCGACGTCGTGCACGCGACGACGGTCGTTGCGCTCAAGTGCGCCGACGGGGTCGTCATGGTGGGGGACCGCCAAGCCACCGGTTCCTATATCGCGAGCCGGGACGTGCGAAAAATTGAAGCGGCGGACCACTTCACCGCGCTCTCCATCTCTGGTTCGGCGGCCCGGGGCATCGAGTTCATTCGCCTCGCCCAGCTCTCCTTCGAGCACTACGAGAAGATGAGCGACGCCTCGCTCTCTCTCGAGGGAAAAGCCAACTACCTTTCCCCCCTCATTCAACGCAACAATTTGTCCACGCCGCTGATTGTGCTGCCCCTCCTCGCCGGGTGGGACCCCGCTCATCGCGTCGGACGTGTCTTCGAGTACGACGGCGCGGGTGGCTGCTACGAACGACAGGACTTTGCCGTGATTGGATCGGGAACCCCCTTCGCCGAAGGAGCCCTGCGACTCGGGTTCAGGCCCGAACTCAGCCTTGAGGAGGCGGTGGAGTTGGGGGCGCTCGCCATCTACGAGGCGGGCGACAACGACCCCAGCACTGGTGGTCCGGACTTCGTTCGAGGCATCTACC
>JAKBAZ010000133.1 GCA_021826255.1 Actinomycetes bacterium | reverse complement strand
CCCCCCGCTCGGCCTCGTGGCCCTCGACCAGACCTTCCCCCCGGGCTCGACGTTCAAGATCGTGACGACCTCGGCCGCCGAGGTCTACAAGCCGTCCCTCTTGACCAAGTCCTATCCGGTGGCGTCCTACACCACCTTGCCCGGAACGACGACACTCCTGCACAACGACGCCAACTCCTACTGCGGGGGAACGGTGGTCCAGATGCTGCCGGCCTCGTGCGACCAGGGATACGCCCTCCTCGGGCTCGATCTCGGAGCGACCAACCTCGCCAAGATGGCGAACGCTTTCGGGTTCAACTCTCGTATCCCCATCGACATGCCCTACGAGGTGGCCTCGAAGTTTCCGCCGGTCTCCTCGTTCACTTACAACCTTCCCTTCCTCGCCTATTCGTCCATCGGTCAGGGCAACGTGCAAGCGACGGCTCTCCAGATGGCCCTCGTGGCGGCCGGAGTTGCCGACGGGGGCTCGATTATGACCCCCCACCTCATGTCGAGCATCGTCGACCCGACCGGCAAGGTTGTACAGCGCTACACGCCGACGCAGTGGCTTCACCCGGTCACGAGCTCGGAGGCGAACTTCACGAAGAGCCTCATGGTTGGTGTGGTGCAAAACGGTACCGCATCGGGGGTGGGTTTCTTGCCCCAGGATCAAGTCGGGGCAAAGACCGGAACAGCCCAGGTCGGTAATGCGGCACAGAACACCAACGACTGGATGATCGCCCTGGCGCCCGCGAGCCACCCGACGGTCGCCGTGGCCGTCGCGGTGCCCTACCAAGCCAACTACGACTACGGCGCGACCGTCGCGGGTCCCATCGTGAAGTGTCTCATCGAGGGGGCCCTCGCTATTCAGAACCACCAGCCCTCCACCGGGACCTCGACGACGTGTCCCGCCTGAGAGCCAACATAAGAACAGATGAGGGGCGCCGTGAGAACACCTAGGCTGGGGACGATATGGAGCCTGTGAGCGATCAGCGTCTCTATTCCAATCGCTACCAGGTCACTCACCTCATCGCGCACGGGGGCATGGCCATGGTGTACCGCGCCGAGGACCTCCTCCTCGGTCGCGCCGTCGCGCTCAAAATCCTCTACCCCGAGCTCAGTTCCGACCCGGCGTTCGTCGAACGTTTCCGCCGAGAGGCTCAAGCCGCCGCTCGTCTCTCTCACCCCAATATCGTTCCGGTCTTCGACTGGGGTGAGGACGAGGGCACCTACTTCATCGTGATGGAGTTAGTGGAGGGGACCTCCCTCGCTGACGTCTTGCGCGGCGGGCGGGCCCTCACGGCCCAACGCAGCGCGCAACTCGCCGCCCAGATTGCGGCCGCCCTCGGCTACGCCCACCGCAACGGGATGGTGCACCGGGACGTCAAGCCCGGCAATATCCTCATCACTCCCGACGCTCAGGTCAAGGTGGCCGACTTCGGCATCGCCCAGGCTGTGGCGAGTGAGGACCACCTCGCCGAGGCCGGTTCGGTCATGGGTACCGCCACCTACTTCTCCCCCGAGCAGGCCGAGGGTGCGCCGGTCGACGGACGTAGTGATGTGTACGCCCTCGGCGTCGTGCTCTACGAGATGCTGGTCGGGCGTCCCCCCTTTAGTGGTGAGACCCCTCTCGAGGTGTCGACCCACCACGTTCACTCCGCGGTCACGCCGCCGGCCCAGGTCAACTCGGCCGTACCGCGCGACCTCGACGCCATCGTCATGCGGGCTCTCGTGAAGTCTCCGGCGCAGCGCTACCAGAGCGCCGAAGAGCTGCGAGAGGACCTGGTGCGTTTCACCGACGGCCAACCCCTACGCTGGGCGGTGCCCCCGGGGGCCTTTAGTGGTGACGACGCCACCCAGATGGTCCAAGCCGTTACCCCCGTCGATCGAACCCAGGCAATTCCGGTCGTCCCGGGACCGGGTGGCGTGACCGGGTACGCGGACGTCCCCCTCCTTAAAGCTCGACGCCGGGGAGCGGGTCGCTGGTGGGCGCTCGCGCTCGTGTTGGTGGTCATCGCCGCTGGGGGAACCCTCTACGCCTTGCGCGGGGCGTCGGGTCCGACCACGATGCCCGACGTCGTGAAGCAGACGGTGCAGAACGCGGAACTCGCTCTCGCTCACGACGGATTCAAGAACGTCACGTCCAGTACGACGACGTCAGCTCAACCGGTCGGCACCGTCATCTCGACCTCACCGAAGGCCGGGAGTTCGGTGAGCGCCAACACCGCCATCGTCCTCACCGTCTCGAGCGGACTCCCCGACGTCACCGTGCCCCCGGTGGTGGGACTCAGCGTCTCGGCGGCGACGACGGCCATCCAGCAGGCCGGTCTCCACGTCACCACTTCGTCGACGACCACCCTCTCGGGTCCCCCGAACACCGTGCTCTCCCAGTCTCCGATCGCCTCCACGAAGGCCCGCTCGGGCTCCTTCGTGACTCTCTACGTGCTCGCCACCGGGTCGTCCTATCCGGTGCCGAACGTGGTGGGACAGTCCCCCTCGCTCGCTGGAGCCACCCTCGGCAGTGAGCAGTTGGCGGTCTCGCCGACGACGACCACCCAGTGCTCGAACACCATCGCCCAGGGGATGGTCGTCGGGACGTCCCCGAGCGTTGGTTCCGCGGTGACGGCGGGAACCAAGATCCAGTTAATTCTCTCCTCCGGTCTCTGTCAGGTGGTCGTGCCGAACGTCGTGAACGACACACTGGTCCAGGCTCAGGCGGCCCTCGCCCACCAGGGTTTGAGCGCCAACGAGCAGGTGGCGCCGGCCACCCTGTGCGTCGGGGCCCAAAACGGAGTAGTGGTGACCCAGAGCGTGACGGGGGGCTCCTACGCGCAGTATCACTCGACCATCACTCTCGAGTACTGCTCGGCCTCCTCGCCGACCGGACCGACCGGCACGACCGGGGGCACGCCGACCGGCTCGACCGGCGCGACCGGCGTGACGGGTTCGACCACCACGGTCGCGGGCTAGGGCCCGGTAGCATGGCGGCCGTGGCGGCGGGTGGATCGAAGAAGGCGGCGAAGTCTGTCGGACGTTACGTCGACCCCGCCTCGCGCGGACGCATCACTCAGAAGCGTCAGGAGACCGTCGAGGAGCGAGTCGAGGGCTGGCTCGGCTGGGTGGTCGTCGACCTGATGATCTTCGGCGTCGCCCTCATCGTGATGAACTACCTGTCCGCGCTGCCCGGGGCGGCCTCGCCCTGGTACTTGCTCGGGGGACTCGTTACCCTGTTCTTCGCCTTCGCTCTCGCCACCAAGTGGCGCTGAGCGTCGTTGCGTCTCGCTAGATGTGGGTGGCCGGAATCTGGCCGAGTCGACCCGCCTGGTAGTCCTCGAACGCCTGCTGGAGTTCGGCCCGGGTGTTCATGACGAAGGGACCGTAGGCGGCGACGGGTTCCCCGATGGGTTCTCCCCCGAGGACGAGCACCTCGAAGGCCTCGGTGCGCGAGTCCTGGGTGGCGTTCGCACTCAAGGCAAGACCCTCCCCGTCGACGTGGACGGCCAGTTGACCCTCGGCGATGGGAGTGGCGTCGGGACCTACGGTCCCGGCACCGGCCAACACGTAGGTGAGAGCGTTGAAGTCGCCACGCCACGGCAGCACCAGGCGCCCGCCCGGGAGCAGGGTGACGTGCAGCAGAGTAATCGGGGTGTGGGTGACACCGGGACCCGGGTGAGAGTCGAGCTCACCGGCGATCACTCGAATGATCGCGTCGCCGTTCTCGTTCGTGAGGAGTGACACCTGGGTCGCGCCGATGTCCTGGTAACGCGGGGGAGTCATCTTCATGCGCGCCGGCAGGTTGACCCAGAGCTGGATACCGTGGAAGAGGCCCCCGGAGTCGATGAGGGCGTCCGGCGGACGCTCGATGTGCAAGATGCCCGCCCCGGCGGTCATCCACTGGGTCGCTCCGTTCTCGATGACTCCACCACCACCGATGGAGTCCTGGTGCAAGAAGGTGCCCTCCATCATGTAGGTCACCGTCTCGAATCCCCGGTGGGGGTGCCAGGGGGTGCCCTTGGGCTCACCGGGACCGTAGTCCACCTCACCCATCTGGTCCATGTGGATGAAGGGGTCGATCTCGCTCACGTCCACCCCAGCGAACGCTCGGCGCACCGGGAAGCCTTCGCCCTCCAATGCGCGCGGCGCGCGGGTGATCGAGCGGACTCGGCGCAGTCGCGCTGTGGGGGGAAGAGTCGAAATCTTCTCTAGTTCGAGGGGATTG
>JAKBAZ010000132.1:1784-4205 GCA_021826255.1 Actinomycetes bacterium | reverse complement strand
ACTCCCGGCGTATTCACTCGGCAGGCTCACTGTATGACTACGTGACCGACGGACTCGGCGGCCGGATCGGCTCGGCCGCCGGATGGCTCTACTACACGGGCATCTTGGCTCTTGGAGCGGGAATCTTGCCGATGATCGGGGGGACGATTCACGACACCCTCCAGGGTGAGTTCAATCTGACGCCACTGCCGTACCTCGGCTGGGACATCGTGCTCCTCGTCGTGGTCGGCCTCGTGATTCACATGGGTGTGACCATCTCGACGAGGACTCAACTCATTCTCGCCCTCGTCTCGTTCAGCGTGGTGGGCGTGTTCTCACTCGTGGTCATTGCCCGTTCCGGGGGACTGCACCACGTGACGCAGGGATTTTCTCCCTCCGGATCCTCTACCGGGTGGCGTGGCGTGATGTTCGGAGTCCTCTACGGGGTCTTGCTCTTCACCGGCTTTGAGACGGCGGCCAATCTGGGCGAAGAGACGGAGCGACCGGAACGCAATATCCCTCGGGCGGTGTTGACCGCAGTGTTGGCGGTGAGCGCGTTCTACGTCATCGGGAGCTTCGCTCAGGTCGCCGGATTCCACTTCTCGCTCCACGCCCTCGGCAACGCAGCACAGGCCGGCCCGCTGTTCGTTCTCGCTGGTCCGGGATCGGCTGGAGGGTTCGGGGGAGTGGCGCTTCGACGAATCGTGGAACTCGTCGTCGTTCTCGACATGCTGGCCGTGCTCGTCGGGACCGCCGTGGCCGCCTCGAGAGGGATTTTCGCCCTCTCGCGCGACGAGCGACTCCCTCGCGTCTTATCTGGAGTGTCTCGTCGAGGTACCCCGTTTGGCGCGTCGAACTTCACTCTGGTTACCTACGCCGTCATCATCGCGGCGGTGCAGTGGTTCCATTGGTTTGCGCTACCGAAGACCCCCGAATACGTCTCGATGTTCTCGTGGATGTCGACGTACGGGGGTTTCGCCATCGTGGTGATCTACTTGCTGATATCGGTGGGGGCTCTGCGTGGGCTACGAGACCACGCGAAGTGGTGGGCGGTCGTGGTGGCGGCGCTCGTGGGGATCGCGGTGACGGTGGCGGCCGTGTACGGCTCCATTTACAAGGTTGGTGCACCCACTAAGTGGGCTCCCTACAGCGCCCTCATCATCCTCGCCGTCGGTGTGGCGGCGTCGTTCGCTATGAGGCCGATTCCGAGTGGTCAAAGCGACTTCTCGGCCTTGAAATCCTCCGAGCAGGGACCCGTCAAGCTCTAAGGTCTCCGGCTCTGGCGCCTAACCTTGGGCGGTGCGAGTGCGCGAGAGACGCCCCGAGGACTTTAGGGTCCTCGGTGAGATTCTGGAGCGAGTCCGACTGCTCGACGGCTACCCGGTCTATCTACCTAACAACGACTCCGACGCCTTTTTAAAGGTGTCGAGCGACGCGCCGGCGTGGGTCGCCGAAATGGCGGGGGGTGTGGTGGGTCACGTGGGTCTCTCTTTTCACCCGCGCCCGAGCGTGGAACGGATACTGAGAGACGCGCAGACCCCGTCGCCCTTCGCGCACGTGACTCGTCTCTTTGTTGATCCTCCCGCGAGACACCAGGGAGTGGCGAGTTCTCTCCTCGACCACGCCCTAGAAGAAGCTCACCGACTTGGAGCGACCGCCACCCTCGACGTCGTCACCCGGGACCTCGCCGCGATTGCCCTCTACGAATCGCGAGGATGGCGAAGAGTCGGTGAAGTCCAACTGGATATTCCGGACTTTCCTCGATTCGCTGAGTATGTCTACGTCGAGCCCGGGCCGTCGTCATCATTCCGTGGTGGGTGACCCGTCGACGACGCCGGAAGAGTCACATACTGCTTGATTTATGACTTTAGAAATATCTAAACTCATAAAATGACCGAGGTTCCTCCCACTCTTACCCGGACCCCGCTCCACGAGGCCAAGGCCGAACTCTTCAAAGCGCTGGGCCACCCCTCTCGAATTCGAATTTTGGAGTGTTTGGTGGTTCGAGAGAGAACGGTCGCCGAACTGATTGACGTGGTGGGAATCGAGGCGTCGTCGCTCTCTCAACACCTGGCCGTGGTGAAGCGTACGGGGATGATCGAGTCTCGCCGGGAGGGCAACACCGTCACCTACCGGGTGGTGGACGAGAGCGTGGATGACTTCTTGCGAGCCGCCCGCGCGGTACTGGCCGTGACTCTCGCACGCTCGGGAGAGACGCTGAACCAGTTGCGAGCGACGCCGTGAGCGCGGTGCGTCGTCTCGATCGACACGTCCTTCGAGATCTCTTCTCTCGACCCGCGTCGGTGCCCGGGCCCACCCCGGCGTCTCTTGACCTGCCGGGCCCCCGTCGCTTCGGCACCGTGCAACTGCGTCACGTCGACGTGGGCTCGTGCAATGGGTGCGAAATGGAGATCGCCCAGGCCTTCGGACCGGTCTACGACG
>JAKBAZ010000132.1:0-1774 GCA_021826255.1 Actinomycetes bacterium | reverse complement strand
GCTCAGTATGGAGCGCGCCTCGTGGCCTCTCCACGTCACGCTGACGGGCTGCTCGTGACCGGAACTCCCACGTTGAACATGCGTCAACCGCTCCAGCGCGTACGAGAAGCGGTGCCCCAGCCGGCTCTGGTGGTGGCGTGCGGCGACTGCGCTCTCGGCCGGGGCCCCTACGCCGAGGCGTACGCCGTCACCGGGGGAGTTCGTGAGCACGGACCCGTGCACGCCGAGATCGTCGGTTGTCCGCCCCATCCCGAGGAGATTGTTCGGGTCCTACGTCAGGTGACGGGTCGCTAGACGTGAATCTCCTCCTCATCGGTTACGCCCTGGTGGGAGCGGGAGCAGTGCTCGTCGTTGTCGCACGTCGGGCCCGTCGGGCACTGTTCGGGGTCGTCGTGGGTGGCGGTGTGTCACTCGTCGGGTTTGCGGCTGGTCGAGTTCTCGTGAGGGGTGCCACCGTGCACGCGTCGAGTTCCGTGATTCTTCCTCTCGCCGGAGTGAGCCTGCGCCTCGACGCCCTTGGAGCGTACGTGGAGCTACTGGTGGCACTCGTCGCCCTCGCGAGCACGGTGTTCTTGGCTGGCTACGCCCGGGGTCGCCTCGCGGCCCCCGGAAGTCTCAGCATGGTCAGCCTCTTTATTCTCGCGTTGCTCGTCGTTCCGACCAGCGCGGACGTGGTGAGTTTCCTCTTCGCCTGGGAGACGATGGCGTTCAGTTCTCTCGTGCTCGTCGCCCTCGAAGTGGAGCGAGAGAGCGCTCGCCGGGCGGCGCTGTGGTACGCCGCGCTAACCCAGGGCGGGGCGGCGCTCATCACCGTCGGGCTCCTGAGTGCTGGTCACGAGTTCTCGTCAGCTTCCTTTGCGCACTGGGGCTCACTACGGGGCGGGGCGATCTCCACGCTCGTGCTCGTGACGACCTCACTCGGGTTTCTCTCCAAGGCCGGACTCGTACCTCTTCACGTGTGGTTGCCTCGAGCGCACCCCGAAGCGGCCACTCCCGTGTCGGCGCTGATGTCGGGGGCGATGACCACTCTTGGCGTGTACGGATTCTTGAGAGTGGACGTGACACTCTTCGCCGGTATCGACCACGCGTGGTGGACTCTGGTGGGTGTCGTGGCGGCCCTCAGTGCCATGTACGCCGCCATTCACGCGGCCAGCGCTAACGACCTCAAGCGACTCCTCGCCTATTCGACCATCGACGTGATGAGTCTCTCGATCGCCCTCACTGTGCTGAGCGCCCTGAGTTCTCACTCCGCGCCCCGTCTCGCGTCACCACTCCTTCTCGGAGCGCTGGGTGTGCTGGGGGCGCACGCCCTCTATAAGCCACTGCTCTTTCTCGGGGCGGGCGCCCTCGAACGGGCTAGCGGAACACGAGACCTCGATCTCATGGGAGGACTTCTTCGCCGGATGCCCTGGACGGGCGCAGCCATCGTCGTCGGGGCGGCGTCGGCGATCGGAGTGCCCCTCACGGCAGGTTTCGGCGCCGAGTGGCTCGCCCTTCAGAGCGTGTTTGGTTCCTTAAAAGGGAATCATCTCTCCCTCACTCTCCTGGCGTCGCTCGTTCTCGTCGCCTTCGCCCTGGCCGGTGGACTCGTGACCTTGGCCCTGGTAAAGGTTGTCGGTATCGGGCTGTTGTCTCGACCACGATCGATGGGGGCCCGTGAGGCGAGCGAGCAACGGGGGCTCGCGACGGGGGTTCTGGCGGTGCTGGCGGGGGCCATTATCGGGACGGGGCTCTGGACGGGGTGGGTGGCGGGCCCCGTTCGAGCCGCGTGTCT
>JAKBAZ010000131.1 GCA_021826255.1 Actinomycetes bacterium | reverse complement strand
CGAGCGTCGTCACCTGGTAGCCGTCCATGGCCGCCTGAAGGGCGCAGATGGGGTCAATTTCGGTGACGATGACTCGGGCCCCCTGGCCCCGCAGACTCTCCGCGCACCCCTTACCGACGTCGCCGTAGCCGCAGACGACGGCGACCTTGCCCCCGATGAGGGTGTCGGTCGCGCGGTTGATACCGTCAATCAGTGAGTGACGACAGCCGTACTTGTTGTCGAACTTGGACTTCGTGACCGAGTCGTTGACGTTGATCGCGGGGAACAGCAGCGTGCCGTCGCGTTCCATCTCGTAGAGGCGGTGCACCCCGGTCGTGGTCTCCTCGGAGACCCCGAGGAGACCTGCGGCGAGGGGAGCGAAGGCGAGGGACTTCTCCGCGAGGATGCGCTCGAGGAGGCGCAGGATGACCCCGTACTCTTCGGAGTCACTCGCCTCGGGAGCCGGAACGAAGCCGGCGCGCTCGAACTCGAGGCCCTTGTGCACGAGGAGAGTGGCGTCACCCCCGTCGTCGAGAATCGTCGTCGGGCCGCTCTGGCCGGGCCAGCGCAGAATCTGCTCGGTGCACCACCAGTACTCCTCGAGAGTCTCACCCTTCCAGGCAAAGACCGGTACGCCCTGGGGGTTCTCCGGCGTGCCGTGGGGTCCGACCGCGACGGCGGCGGCGGCGTGGTCCTGGGTGGAGAAGATGTTGCAACTCGCCCAGCGCACCTCAGCCCCGAGGGCGACCAGGGTCTCGATGAGGACCGCGGTCTGGACCGTCATGTGCAACGAGCCGGCGATGCGCGCACCGCGCAGCGGTTGGCTCGCTCCGTACTCGGCGCGCATGGCCATGAGGCCGGGCATCTCGTGTTCGGCCAGGGTGATTTCGGCTCGCCCGAAGGGGGCGAGAGAGAGGTCGGCGACCTTGAAGTCGACGGAGGTCATGGGGACTCCTTGTGATGGTGAAAGAACGTCAGGCGCCGACCTCTGTCGTTAGAACACGCCACTCTTTAGGTTAGGGCCTCTTACGCCTCGTTGTCACGTCCGTGGGGCGGTGGCCTTAGCGAAGGCGCTCGCCACGAAGACGAGAGCCCCGACGAGGAGGAGCATGGAGAGGATCCCCACCCCCTGGGCGAGAAAACCGAGGAGTGGGGGCCCGACGAGGGACGCGCCGTACCCGGCGGTCGCGACGAAGGGGACAGAGCGCGCGGCGTGGGGGCTCTCCCCAGCTGCGGAGAGGAAGAGGGGAAAGGCCAGCGCGATTCCGAGACCCCAGAGAGTCGCGCCGACGTCGGCCCCGAGAACGGAGTGGGATCCGGCGATCAGCACGATGCCCGATCCGCCGAGCAGGCCGAGGAGACGAATCACCCGGACCCGTCCGAATCGATTCACGAGTCGGGTTCCGACGACTCGGGTCACCACCATCGCGACCATGAGACAGGCGTAGGCCACGCCCCCAGCGGCGTGCGAGGCGTGGTCCCCCTGAACGACGGCCAGGGCCAACCAGTCGTTGGAGGCCCCTTCGGCGAGGGTGAAGCCGAGCAGTCCAATCGCCAACATGACGATGATGGGGTCGTGCCACGGGCGAAAGGAGTCGGACTCGGCCGTTCTCTCGTGGGTGAGCCTGCGGCCCGTCGTCGGGGGCAGCCGGTGGCGCAACAGGACCGGTATCGTTCCGACGACCAGGGCGAAGATGACGGTCTGGGCGACGAGGGAAAAGTGTTGGGAGATGGCGAGGGTGGCGATGCCCACCGCCGCGAGACTCCCGACGGAGTAGCCGGCGTGGAGTCCGGGCATCACCGAACGGCCGAGCTGTTCTTCGATGACGGTGCCGTCGAGATTGAGGGCGACGTCGGCCCCGGCGATGAAGAACCCGATGAGGACGTAACTCACGAAGAGACCGACGGCGAGGTGGGTCGCGATCGAGGCGGCGGCTAGGAGTCCCGAGGCCGAGGCCAACGTGAAGCCGAGCACGATCAGTCGCCGGGTGCCCCAGCGTTCGATGAGTCGAGAGGAGAAGATGAGCGACACCAGGGCTCCCATGGACCCCCCGATGAGGACCAAGCCGAGAACACCGGTGTTGACGTGAAGGGCCTGGCGAATCTCGGGCATGCGAGTGAAGAGGGCGGCCCCGGGGAGACCCTCGAGGAGAAACAGCAGCCGCACTGCGCGCAGCCAGGTGGTGGTCGAACTCACGAGCGGGCCACTCCTCGCCGGCGCCGAATGTAACCGGTTTCAGAACGAACGTCGAGCGTGCGTCGAGAGTGCGGGTGCGGGATCACTAGGCGTTGACTCGAAACTCGACCACGTCGCCGTCGCGCATGACGTAGTCCTTGCCCTCTATGCGGGCGCGCCCCGCCGCTCGCGCGGCGGGCACCGAACCGGCGGCGACCAGGTCCTCAAAGGCGACGACTTCGGCCTTAATGAAGTGCTTTTGAAAGTCGGAGTGAATCTCCCCGGCCGCCTCGGGAGCGGTCGCGCCCTGGCGAATCGTCCAGGCCCGAGCCTCCTTCGGACCTGCGGTGAGGTAGGTCTGGAGTCCGAGAGTGGCGAAGCCGACCCGGGACAGCTGGGCGAGACCCGACTCGGACTGACCGTAACTGGAGAGCAGTTCGGCCGCGTCCTCGTCGGAGAGTCCGGCCAACTCCGACTCGATCTTCGCGCACAAGACCACGGCCGGTGAGGGGGCGACCGACGCGACGAGGCGCTCGCGCACTGAGTCGTCGGCGAGGGTGTCCTCATCGACGTTGAAGACGTAGATGAAGGGCTTTGCGCTCAGTAGGTGGAGGTCGGCGATCTCGGCGGGGTCTACGTCGGCAGAGCGCGACGCGAGGACCCCTCGATCGAGTACCTCACGGACGCGTCGGGCGGCCTCGAGGGGCGCCTTGGCCTCGGGGGAGCGCTTGGCCTCACGTTCGAGGCGCTGGATCGCCTTGTCCACCGTCTGCAGATCGGCGAGGATCAGTTCGGTTTCGATGGTCTCGATGTCACCAGGGGGGTCGATGCGTCCCTCGACGTGAATCACGTCGTCGTCGACGAAGGCGCGCACCACTTCGCAGATGGCGTTGGCCTCGCGAATGGCGGCGAGGAACTGATTACCGAGACCTTCACCCTCGCTCGCGCCCTTCACGATGCCGGCGATGTCGACGAAGGTGACACTCGCCGGAATGATTTTCTCCGAGTGAAAGATCTCAGCCAGAGTCTCGAGGCGAGGGTCCGGCACGGCCACGACCCCGACGTTCGGTTCGATGGTGGCGAACGGATAGTTGGCGGCCAGGACGTCGTTACGGGTGAGAGCGTTGAACAACGTGGACTTACCGACGTTGGGTAGTCCGACGATTCCGATTGAGAGGGCCATGACAGCCCACGAGGCTAGCCCACTCGGGGAGAAGGGGCCGGCCTCGTGGGCTCGGGGGATCTAGGCGATCTCGCTTAAGACACCGTCTTCGATCTCGAATCGACGATCGGCCTGGGCGGCCACCTTGTCGTCGTGGGTCACGACGAGCACCGTGGTGCCCCGAGTGGATGCCGCCTGGCGGAGCAGGGTCACGATTTTCTGTCCCGTCGAGCGATCGAGCGAACCCGTGGGCTCGTCGGCCAGAATCAGCTTGGGATTCGCCGCGAAGGCTCGAGCAATCGCTACCCGCTGCTGCTCTCCACCGGAGAGTTTGGCCGGGCGCCGTTGGGCCTTTTGATCGTTGAGGCCGACCATCTCCAGCATCTCTCGGGCTCGGGCCTCTCGTGACTCCTTCGGCCACTGGGCGAACTCGAGGGCGAGGAGCACGTTCTCCAACGCGCTCAAGTTGGGAATGAGGTTGAAGGACTGGAAGACGAAACCCACGTCGCTCGCCCGGTACTTGGTGCGACCCCCGGCGTCGAGGTGGGCGAGTTGGGTGCCGTCAATGTCGATGGAACCCGAGTCGGGGGCGTCGAGGAGCCCGAGGAGAGACAGCAGGGTGGACTTACCCGAACCCGACGCTCCCACGATGGCGACGACCTCACCGTCCGCGGCGCTAAAGCTGACGTCGCGTACGGCGTGTACGTCGCCACCCTCGGAGGAGAAGGATTTGTTCAAATTGGTGACGGACAGCATTACTCACTCCTCAAGACTTCGGCGGGACGGATACGAACGATGGTGCCGGCGGCGACGGCGGACCCCACGGCGGCGATGACGAGGGCGGCGAGGAGAGCGAAGAGGAGAGTCGACCACCCGGCGGCGGCGTGCACCTGGGAGAAGGCGCTCCCGAGTCCGCGC
>JAKBAZ010000006.1 GCA_021826255.1 Actinomycetes bacterium | reverse complement strand
AACGCCCTGTTCACGCAACTCGGCCAACCGACGCCCCACCATCACCTCGACGGCGACCCGCGCGACCGGCACCCCGGTCGCCTTGGCGACGAAAGGCACCGTTCGCGAAGCGCGAGGATTGGCTTCAATGACGAAGATCTGGCGATCCTTAACGGCAAACTGGACGTTGAGGGGGCCCACGACGAAGAGAGCGTGGGCGATCTCCGCCGTAGCCCTCTCTAGTGCCTCAATCACCTCGACCTCCAGCGACACGGGGGGTAGGGCGCACGCCGAGTCTCCCGAGTGCACACCGGCCTCCTCGACGTGTTCCATGACTCCAGCGATGTAGACGTCGCCAGAGCGGTCACGGATCGCGTCCACGTCCACTTCGATGGCGTCATCGAGAAAGCGGTCAATGAGAATCGGGCGGGTCTGAGAGACCCCACCTTCTCGAGCGAGCGAACCGTGCGCGCTCGTGAGGTCCGCCATCACTCGCTCGAGCGACGCGTCGTCGTCCACGATCTCCATGGCCCGGCCGCCGAGAACGTAGCTGGGGCGAACCAGGACCGGGTAACCGATCGTCCTCACCACCTCAGTGGCCCCCGCGAGGTCGAAGGCCGTTCCCCCCGGAGGTTGGGCGAGTCCGAGGCGGCGACAGATCTCCGCCCACACCTCACGGTCCTCGGCCGCGTCGATCGAGGCCACCGGAGTTCCAAGGACCAGTCCGTCCTCGAGAGTCGGGGCGAGTTTGAGTGGCGTTTGACCCCCGAGGGACACGATCACTCCCGCGAGTGTCGCCCCGTCGACGCAGGCCTCGCGCTCAGCGGCAATGACTTCGGCGAGATCGTCGGGGGTGAGCGGTTCGAAGTAGAGCCGATCCGACGTGGAGTAGTCGGTGGAGACCGTCTCGGGGTTGCAGTTGACCATCACCGCCTCGTAGCCCAGCGCCCGCAGCGTCGTCGCGGCGTGCACGCAGCAGTAGTCGAACTCGATACCTTGCCCAATTCGGTTGGGGCCCGAACCAAGAATGATGACCCGGTTCTTCGCGGAGGGCTGCACCTCGCCCTCGTCGTCGTACGTGGAGTAGTGGTACGGCGTCGCAGCCTCGAATTCGGCGGCGCAGGTGTCGACGGTCTTGAATCGAGTGACGACCCCATGGCGGGTTCGCGTCTCTCGAACGACCTCAGGGCTCGTGTGGTGCAACGCGGCGATCTGGGAGTCGGAGAATCCAGCACGTTTCACCTCTCGCCACCGGCGAGCGTCCCACGACGAGATCGGGTCCCGGGTGATACGACTGGCGAGAGTGACCAGGTCGTGAAGGTGCGAGAGGAACCAGGGGTCGATTCCGGTGATGTCGGCGAGTTCGGTGACGCTCCACCCTCGAGCGAAGGCCTCGTAGAGGGTGTAGAGACGATCGGGGCTGGCCGTGGCGCAGCGCTCACGAAGCGTCGCGTCGTCGAGAGGGGCGAACTCCCCCTCCCCCGTGGGAACGAATCCTGGACGACCCTGTTCGAGGGAGCGAATCGCCTTCTGGAGAGACTCCGGGAAGTTGCGCCCGATGGCCATGACCTCGCCCACCGACTGCATACGAGTTCCGAGGACCGGTTGAGCTCCGGGGAGTTTTTCGAAGGCCCACCGGGGAATCTTCGTGACCACGTAGTCGATGGTGGGCTCGAAACTCGCCGGAGTCACTCGGGTGATGTCGTTCACGATCTCGTCGAGGGTGTACCCCACCGCCAACCGTGCGGCAATCTTGGCGATCGGAAAACCCGTCGCCTTCGAGGCCAGTGCACTCGATCTCGACACGCGGGGGTTCATCTCAATGACCAGGCGTTCACCCGTCGAGGGATTCACCGCAAACTGAACGTTGGAGCCACCCGTCTCCACGCCGACTCGACGTAGGACCTTAAAGGCGTCGTCTCGCATCGCCTGATACTCAACGTCGGAGAGAGTTTGGGCCGGGGCCACCGTAATCGAGTCCCCGGTGTGGACGCCCATGGGGTCAAAGTTCTCAATACTGCAGACGACGACGCAGTTATCGGCCCGGTCACGCATGACTTCGAGCTCGTACTCCTTCCATCCAGCGATCGACTGCTCGACGAGAATTTCGTGAATCGGCGAGGCGGCGAGGCCTTCTGCCGCCAGGCGGCGAAATGACGTCTCGTCGTGCGCGATACCGGTCCCGGCCCCCCCGAGGATAAAACTGGGTCGGATAATGATCGGAAAGCCGATTCGCTGGGCAATTCTCAGCGCCTCGTCGAGATCGCGAGCGAAGTCCGACACCGGAACGGCGAGTCCGATGTCGCCCATCGCCAGTTTGAACTTTTCCCGGTCTTCAGCGGTGTCGATGGCCTCGGGTCTCGCCCCAATGATCTCAATACCGAGCCGTTCGGGGACACCGCGTCGAACCAGTTCCATGGTCAAGTTAAGGGCCGTCTGACCACCGAGGGTGGGCAAGATGGCGTCGGGACGCTCCCGTTCGAGAATGGTGATGAGAACGTCAGCGTCCAGTGGCTCGACGTAGGTGGCGTCGGCCGTAGCTGGATCGGTCATGATGGTCGCCGGATTGGAGTTGACCAGGACGACCCGGTACCCCTCCTCGCGCAGTACCTGACAGGCTTGGGTACCCGAGTAGTCAAACTCGCAGGCTTGTCCGATCACGATGGGTCCCGAGCCGATGACCAGGATGGACGAGAGGTCGTCACGACGTGGCACTAGTCGTCCACCTTTCCACTACGCACGAGGGCGTCGAAGCGATCAAAGAGATACCGGGCGTCGTGGGGACCGGGAGCGGCTTCGGGGTGATATTGGACCGAGAAGCACCGGTGTTCGTTCGACACCAGGCCCTCGACGACGCCGTCGTTCAAGTTCACGTGACTGACTCGCACCCCCACCAGGGTGTCGGGCGACACGGCGTAGTTGTGATTCTGAGCGGTGATCTCCACTCGACCACTGCGGAGGTCCTTCACCGGGTGATTGGAACCGTGGTGTCCGAAGGGCAACTTGAAGGTCGAGGCCCCGAGGGCGCTCGCGAGGAGTTGGTGACCGAGACAGATGCCGAAGATGGGGCGAGCCTCGAGCAACTGAGAAATCACTCCCACGTGACGGGTGAGGGCCGCCGGGTCCCCCGGGCCGTTGGAGAGAAAGACGCCGTCGGGTTCGTGGGCGAGCACGTCGGCGGCGGAACTCGTGGCGGGCAGGACCGTGAGGCGGAATCGGGCGGCGAGTTGGTCCACCATCGTGGACTTGATGCCGTAGTCGAGGGCCACGATGTGGAGCTCGCCGTGGCCCCGTTCGTAGGGTTCGCCACACGTCACGGAGTCGACCAGATTCTGCCCGTCGGTACCGAGCGCCTGGGACGCCCGCTCGGCCACCACGTCGAGCGGGGCGTGACCGAACGCCCCGGTGAGCGCCCCGTGGGCGCGCAGGTGTCGAGTCAATCGACGCGTGTCCACGTCGCAGATGGCGCTGACTCGGTGCTGGCGCAAGTAGGTCTCGAGATCCGACTCGGCGCGCCAGTTGGACGCCACCGAACTGAGTTCGCGCACCACGATTCCTTCGCACCAGGGACGCGTCGACTCGTCGTCGGCTCGGGTGACTCCGTAGTTACCAATGTGCGGATAGGTAAAAGTGACAATCTGTCCCGCGTAACTCGGGTCGGTAATGACCTCCTGGTAACCCGACAACGCGGTGTTAAAGACGAACTCCCCCGTCGTCACGTGACCCTCGGGGGCGTATCCCGCCGCCGATCCCTCAAAGACGGACCCGTCACTCAAGACCAGGTAGGCGCCGGGTCGACTCATTGCATCTCTCCTTCTCGGACTCGAGGAACGCCCCTCACCAGGGTGTGTCGCGCTCTGCCCGTGAGGGTGCGCCCGTGGTAGGGAGTGTTGGTCGCCCGAGACTGCAAGTGCTCCCGATCGACTGACCACGTCACGCTCGGGTCGAAGACCACCAGGTTGGCGTCCTCCCCAGCGACGACGTCGCCTCCGTGGACGGAGAGTCCGAGGGGTCCGGGACGGTCCAGTCCCGCGATAGACGCCGGAGTGCGTCAGAGGACGCGGAACAGGTCGAGGGGGCGATTCGCGCCGAGAACCTCGTGGACCACCGAGGCGGCGTGCTCGAGTCCGAGCATCCCGGCCGGAGCCTCGTCGAAGGGTTGATCCTTCGTCTCGGGGGCGTGGGGGGCGTGGTCGGTGGCGACGGCGTCGAGACGACCCTGGCGCAACAGTTCACCGAGCGCCGCCACGTCGGACGCCGCCCGCAGCGGGGGGTGAACCTTCATGATCGGGTCGTAGGCGGCGCACGCAGACTCGTCGAGCACGAGGTGGTGGGGAGTGACCTCGAAGGTCACGTCGAGTCCCTCGGCGCGGGCCGCGAGGGCGAGGCCCACCGCGCGAGCTGTCGAGAGGTGAAGAAGGTGGAGCCGACCCCCAGTGAGTCGGAGTAGGTCGAGGTCCCGGGCGACCATGATCTCCTCGGCGATGGCGGGGCGACCCCCTAGTCCGAGGCGGCGACTCCACTCCCCCTCGTTCATGACTCCCCCGGCGCACAACGACGCGTCCTCGCAGTGTTGGGCGAGGCGCACGCCGAGGGGTCGGGCGTACTCGAGGGCGCGCCGCATGACGAGAGGGTTGGCCACCCCGGTGCCGTCGTCACTGAAGAGTCGGACCCCGAGGGCCGCGAGGTCACCGAGCGGAGCCAGGCGTTCACCCCGGCGTCCGACGGTGATAGCGGCACAGACCGCGACATCGAGGGCGCTCGAGCGACCTCGTTCGAGCACGTCACGAACGAGCGACACCGAGTCGAGAGCGGGTTCGGTGTTCGGCATCGCGACGAGGGCGCCGTAGCCGCCGCGCACCCCCGCTCGCGCACCGGAGTGAATCGTCTCCGCCGCCTCGGCGCCGGGCTCTCTCAGGTGAGAGTGGAGATCGACGTAGGCCGGCCCCACCCAGGCACCCGTGCAGTCGAGTTCTTCAGCCCTCCCGACGTCGAGGTCGGTCCCCACGCTGATAATCCGACCCTCGTCCACGAGGACGTCAGCCCGACGCGCCTCGGTCGGCCCCACGACCACACCACCGCGCAACACGTAGCGACTCATCGGCCGTCTCCTCCCGCCACCGTTAGGTACAGCACCGCCATACGCACCGGCACGCCGTTGGCGACTTGACGAGTCACCAGGGAGTGGGCGGAGTCGGCGACCGCGTTGTCGATTTCGACTCCGCGATTCATCGGTCCGGGATGCATCACCAGTGTCCTCGGATCCAGTGTCGTCAGTCGCGCGCTCGTCAACCCGTAGTGGGTCGCGAACTCGCCGAGTGAGGGAACGAACTCGCCGCTACCGCGCTCACTCTGAAGTCGAAGGAGCCCGATCACCTGGGCCCACTCGAGGGATTCGTCGAGGTCGTAACTCACCTCTACTCCCCACTCCGTCAACTCCCGAGGAACCAGCGTGCCGGGACCCACCACTCGTACGTTCGCCCCGAGGGCCCGGTACACGGCGATGTCGGAACGAGCTACTCGCGAGTGCAGAACGTCGCCGACGATCAGAACGCGCAGGCCGTCGAAGAGTTCCGCACCCGACTCTCGTCCGGTGGTGCCCCGACGTTCGGCGAGGACCTGGCGGACAGTGAAGGCGTCGAGCAAGCCCTGGGTGGGGTGTTGGTGTTGTCCGTCGCCGGCGTTAATGACGTGAACGTGGGGCACGAAGCGGGCCACCTGCTCGCTCGCGCCACTCGAGCGGTGACGAAGGACGACCGCGTCGAGGCCGAGAGCCTCAATCGTCGAGATGGTGTCGCGCAGGGACTCGCCCTTTTTCACCGACGAGGCCGCCACCGCCAGGGAGATCACGTCGGCGCTGAGTCGCTTCGCCGCCGTTTCAAAACTGAGCCGAGTGCGCGTCGACTCCTCGAAGAAGAGTGACGCCACCACTCGTCCGGTCAACGCCGGCACCTTGCGAATAGTTCGGTGATGAACCTCGACGAAACTCTCCGCGGTGTCGAGTACGTCGACGACCTGGACTCGGTCGACTCCCTCGAGAGTCAGGAGGTGCCCCCCGCGAATCGTCCTCACGACGCCCTCTCGATCCAAACTCCGTCAAGGCCCGCGCGCACGCGTTCCTCACGCGAGGTCGGGAGATTCTTACCCACGTAGTCGGCCCGTAGGGGGAGTTCTCGATGGCCCCGGTCGACGAGCACCGCCAGGTCCACGGCGTCGGGACGACCGAAGGACAGCAGCGCATTCAGGGCCGCGCGCACTGTACGCCCCGTGAAGAGGACGTCGTCCACGAGAATGACGACCCGACCGCGAAGATCTCTCGACAGCGTGGTGGGCGCCGCGTCTTTGAGTGGTGCGGATCCGATGTCGTCGCGAAAAAACGACACGTCGAGATCCACGTGTTCGAGTGGGGCCTCAAGGATGTCGCTCAGTTGGGCTGCGAGATACGCCGCGAGCGGGGCACCACCTCGCTGAACTCCCACCACCACGAGATTGTTCGATCCCCGGTGGCGCTCGACGATTTCGTGAGCCATTCGTCGCAATGCTCGAGCGACGTCGTCGGGGCCCATAATCGGGTGGGTCGACTGGGGCGGTCCCGCAGGACCGGTGGATTCACTCATCTCTTCCTCCGTCGTACGAGCCTCACGGGACTCGCTTCACGACCACTCTCCGTGGAGAGTCCCCGTCACCCTAGCCGAGGTGACACCCCTTCAGAGTTACGATACTCACGGTGCCCTCTTCGTCTCGCTCCGAGTGGCGTCTCCACGCGGGACTCATTGTGGCGGAACTGCTGTGCACATCCGCCTTCGTCGTCGAACTCGACCGCGCCCTCTCGGGTAACGGCTTGTCCTGGGTGTACACCTTCGAGTGGCCCTTTCTCGGGGGCTACGCGGTGTACGCCTGGCGGCGTTTTCTCCACGAGGAGCGTGGTGGGCGACCCTCCGACACCCCGAACGAGCTGGACGACGAGACGAAACGGCGCCTCGAGGAGTGGAACGCGTACCTCGACGACGTTCACCGCCCCGACAAAGGCCGGACTACTTAACGCCGAAGGACGAGAGGTAGTTCAATACCACTTGTTCAGTGGACTGTTGCTGGTAGGTGGCGCCCGTGCCGGGATCGTCACCGAGCACGACGCGGATACGGCCCTCGGGCGAAATGAGAAAGAGGTAGTCGGCGTGCACGCTCATGACCGACTTGGGCACGTTGTAGACCTGAATGCCGTAGGCGTTCCACACACTCTGCAACTGCGCGGTCGTGCCGTTGAGGTAGTGGAAGTGGGCAATGGAGTCCATCCCGTGGATGCTCGCGAAGTGACGAACTTCCGCCGTGGTGTGATACTTCGGGTTCGCCGCCACCGCGATCGCCCGCAGGTGCGACGAGTGGGCCGCCACTAAGACCGCCCGCATCTGGGCCGCCAGGAGGGGGCAGTCCGTGTAGCACACGGGGTCGAGAAAGCTCAGAAGCGTCCACTCGCCCCCCGAGGGCGAGAGGCTCACCCTCTGGCCCGTCTGATCGACCAGTGAGAAGTTGGGGGCCGGAGCGTTGACGACCGTCGTCGACCCGTTCGCGGCGAGATAGAAGGTCGTTTCGGCGGCCGTCAGCGGGGCGAGGGCCATCGACACCCCCGCCACTCCGGTCATGGCCGCCGCAAAGCTCGCGATCACCGCACCCGTCTGGGAGCGAATCTCGCGGGGCAGGCGACGCCGGAAGGGGGCCCGAGCGGCCAGAGAGGGCGACGCCGCCACGATGAAGGCGGCCATCGGCGGTAAGGAGTTGAGATCCGTCGCGAGACCCCCGAAGATGGCCATGTCTTCAGCCAGGACCCAAAACACCATAGCGAAGGCGACGGTGACCCAAATCGACCAGGCCCCACCGTGAGTCGAACTCCACCACAGCCCGACTCCGGCCACCAGCAACCAGAGAATCACGAGGGTGTTGAACCCTCCGCCCATCGTTCCCGCCGCCACACCCGCACCGTGCACCAGACTGGCCAACCAGTGAGGTTGGGGCGTAGGGGTCATTGAGGACGCCATTTGGGTGAGAGCGTTGGCGTTCCCGCCGCTCCAGAATCCCACGGAGGGACGCAACTGCTGCAGGGCCCCGAGCAGCACAATGACCGACGACACTCGAAGGGCCACGCGCGAGAACACGCGTGAGAACACGTCGGGGCGAAGGGCCAGAGCGACTCCGGCGAGCACGTACCACAGGGTCGCTCCCGGCCAGCCGAACAAGATGCTCGACGTCGGTTGGAAGATTCCCCCCATCGCGTTACCCACCACCCAGATCATCAGGGCGTAGGCGGCAGATACGCCCCCCACGATTCGCCCAACGAGACCGTTAGAGACGAGCAGCAACACTCCGAGGCCCACTTGCCACCACGCCACCGCCGAGGCGAGGGCGATGGGGTGGAGATTCCACAGGTTCACCGCGTGGATGACCAGCCCAGCCAGCCAGGACGGGTTCCCGGCCGCGGTCGGAGCAATCACGTTGGAGCCGAGCCCCAAGGGCATGCCGGGCTGGAACTGCAACACGCCGTCGAAGAGCCACATGGCGCCGAAGGCGTAGCGCAACACCGAGCGAGCGGCGGGTTCGTGTTCTCCTGGCGTCGAGAGGTTGAACCGGGACAGACCCCCCGTCAAGGCGACGCTCACGAAGAGAATGAGACCCACGGCCAGAATCTGGAGGAGAGCCACGGTGTAGAGCCGGTGGTGAAATGACGTCACCGTGGTCTGGTTGAGCAGATTGATGTGAAGACTTCCACCCATCCCGGGCATGGGTCCTCCTCCGTTCTAGGTCATCGACTCCGTGATCGCGCTGAGGAGCCCATTGACGAAACCACCCGAACCTTCGGTCGAATAGGTCTTGGCGAGCTCGACGGCCTCATCCAACACTACGGCGCGCGGTGGCGGATCGATCACGTGAAGTTCGCCCACCGCGAGCGTCACGATGAGTCGGTCGACGACAGCAATGCGTTCGAGGGGCCAGTCAGCCGAGAAGCGACTAATGAGCTCGTGGGTGCGCTCCCGATACGCCTCGGCCGAGAGAACAATCTCGCGGGTATAGGGCTCGGGGGCGAGCGGCAGGGCGTTCAGTACCTCCGCCACGCTGCGCCCCTTCATGTCGGCTTCGTAGAGAATTTCGAGCGCCCGTTCCCGAGCGCGGTGACGGGCGGCCCCCAGTTCGCTCACTAGACGCGCGTCATGTACTCGCCGGTGCGGGTGTCGACCTTGATCACGTCACCCGTTTCGACGAAGAGGGGAACCTGGACGACGAATCCCGTTTCGACCGTGGCCGGCTTGCGGGCTCCCGACACGCGGTCCCCCTGCACCCCGGGCTCCGTGTCGGTCACGGCCAACTCCACCGAGGCGGGCAACTCGACCCCGATGATGTCGTCGCCGTGGGAGATCAGGAGCGCCATGCCGGTCTCTTTCAAGAAGTTGGTGACGTCACCCAGAAACGTCGCCGAGACCGGGACCTGATCGTACGTCCCCTGGTCCATGAAGATGTAGTCCGCCCCGTCCCGGTAGAGGTACTGGACGTCGCGCTTGTCGATAATGGCCTGCTGCAGGCGCTCGTCGGCCCGGAACGTGCGGTCGATTACCGCGCCGGTACGGGCGTTGCGCAACTTGGTGCGCACGAAGGCGCCTCCCTTACCGGGCTTGACGTGCTGAAACTCGAGAACGGTGAAGAGTCCGCCCTCCATCTCGATCGTGATGCCGTTCTTGATGTCGGACGTGTTAATGGCGGCCATGGCGCGCGAGTACCTTTCTCCGGGGCAACGAGGGGTCGAACCAGTCTAGAGGGCCTCGGGGACGCCGAGCAGCGTGGCGACCGCGCTCAGTGCTAAGTCGTAGGAGAGCGCGGAGAATCCGGCGATGGTTCCGGCCACCACGGGAGCCAGGGTCGAGACGTGACGGAACGGCTCTCGGGCCGCGGGATTCGAGAGGTGCACCTCGACCACGGGGCCGGGAAACATGGCCAAGGCGTCGGTGAGGGCCCACGAGACGTGCGAGAGGGCCCCGGCGTTCACGATGATGGCCCGAGCCCCGGCGCGAGCCTCGTGAGCGGCCACGATGAGGTCTCCCTCGTAGTTGCTCTGTCGGTGCTCGAGCGTCCAGCCCCAGGACTCGGCTCTCCTTCGCAGACGCTCCACGTGCTCGACGAGCGTGGTCGTCCCGTAGATCTCCGGACTCCTCGTGCCGAGTTGGTCGAGGTTCGGCCCCGACAACACCAGTAGATCACAGTTCATCGCTCCCCCTTCATCGACTCAATCGTCGCAGCCACCACCGCCGGGTCCACGCCCGCTACGACCTCCACGCCCCGCGGTCCGTCGAGCACGAAGGTCAGATCGTGGTGAGCCTTCTTATCTCGGGTCATGAAGTCGACCACGGCGTCCGTAGAGAACGATCCGAGCGCGCTCGAGAGACCGAAACTCTCGAGATAGCGATCGACCTCGCCAATCCGCCCTTCCTCAAGACGACCGAGACGAACCGCCAAACGGGTCGCGAAGGCGAGACCGACCCCGACCGCTTCCCCGTGACGAAGTTCGTCGGGATCGCGCTCGAGAGCGATGGCCTCGATGGCGTGGGCCAGCGTGTGCCCGTAGTTGAGCAGGGCTCGCTCGCCCCCCTCGCGCTCGTCCGAGGACACGATGCGAGCCTTGAGGGCCACCGCGAGATTCACGAGCGACGCCACCTGCTCTCTCGAGAGATCCGTACGACGCTCTAAGAGAGCGCACTTGGCCACTTCGCCCCAGCCACTTCGCCACTCACGCTCAGGCAGGGTCTCGAGGACGTCGAGATCACAGAGCACTCCAAGCGGTTGGTGAAAGGCTCCCACCAAGTTCTTGCCCGCGGCGAGATCGACCGCGGTCTTGCCGCCAATGGCGGCGTCGACCTGAGCGAGCAGCGTGGTCGCGACGTGCACGACCGCCACGCCACGTAGGTAGACCGCGGCGGCGAAACCCGCGAGGTCACACACCGCCCCACCACCCACCGCGACGACCACGTCGCGACGAGACATCCCGAGCGCGGCGAAGGACTCGCAGAGTCGTTCGAGGCTGGAGAGTGATTTCGCGGCTTCCCCGTCGGGCACCTCAATCACGTGACTCGCGAGCCCGGCCTCGATGTCCCACCAGGGCTGAGTGCGAAGATTCTTCGTGGTAACCACCACCACCTGGCGCGCTGCGGGCGAGCGTCGGGCCACTAGTCCCGCGAGTTGGTGTCGCGCGCCACGCGAGACGACGACGTCGTAACCTCGCTCGGCCAACTCGACGCGGTGGACCGCCCTCTCGCTCCTCACCACGTTGAGCACCTCGCGGCCGAGGTCATCGAGAGTGCGAGAAGCCGAGAGTCGCCACGTCGACACGGCGGCGTAGAGAGCGCGGCGTTCCCCATAAAGCCTCCCCAAACGCTCGGCGACGTCGCCCCCGAGGAGGGGACGATCACCGGAGTCAACTCGCTCGACGAGATCGTCAGGTGCGGCGTCGAGCCAGACCACCGGTTGACCGGCGAGGAGGTGGCGAGAACGCTCATGGGTGACGACTCCCCCACCCGTCGCCACGACGGCGTCACGGGCGAGAGCCCACTCGAGGGCCTCGGCTTCGACTAACCGAAAGGCGGGCTCGCCCTCCTCGCGAATCCACTGTGCGACGTCGCGGCCCGTTCGCTCGCGTACGACGTCGTCGGTATCGAGCGCCTCGACGCCGAGGAGTGGCGCGAGGTGGTGGGCTAGCGAGGACTTACCCGTCCCGGGTAGTCCCACGAGAACGAGTCGGGCCACGGCTACTCGGGTCGCGAACGCGACGCAGTCGAGCCCAGGTGGGCGACGTACTGGTCGTGATTACGGGTGAACTCTTCGAGAGAGTCGCCACCGAACTTCCTCAGTGCCTCCGACGCGAGAACGAGGGACACCATCGCTTCGGCGACCACCCCGAGGGCCGGAACTGCCGTGACGTCGGTACGTTCCTTGAACGAGACCGTCGACTCCCCGGTGGCGAGATCCACCGTCTCGAGCACCGGTCGATTGAGCGTCGCGAGGGGCTTCATCGCCACCCGGGCAATCAGGGGTGAGCCCGAGGTCATCCCCCCTTCAAGGCCCCCGGCGTGATCGGTGCGCCGAGTGAAGCCCCCGGCCCGGTGCGCGTCGGGGTCGAGTGCGATGGCGTCGTGGGCCTGGCTGCCGCGCTGGGCGGCCTGGGCGAGTCCGTCGCCGATCTCGACCGCCTTCACCGCCTGAATGCTCATGAGGGCCCCGGCGAGCAGTCCGTCCATCTTGCGGTCCCAGTGCACGTAGGACCCCAGCCCCGCCGGCACCCCGTAGGCGACGACTTCGGCCACGCCACCGAGAGAGTCCCCCTCCTTGGCCGCGGCCTTAATCTCCTCGATCATGGCCGCCTCGGCGTCCGAGTCGAGGCAACGGACCTCACTCTCGTCTACGCGGGGTCCGTCCTCGGGCCCCGGACGTACGGCCGAGGGCGCCGCGACTGCGCCGATGCGCACCACGTGGCTCACAATGCGCACCCCCAAGGGGGCGAGGAGCGCCTTAGCGAGCGCTCCGGCGGCCACGCGGGCTGCAGTCTCTCTCGCGCTGGCCCGTTCGAGGACGTCGCGCGCATCGTCGAAGGCGTACTTTTGCATTCCCACGAGATCGGCGTGCCCGGGTCGCGGTGTCGTGAGTTTGCGCTCAGGTGTGCCCGGGGCCGCCGACATCTCCGTCTCCCACTTGGCCCACTCGGAGTTGGCGATCTCCACGCTGACCGGGGAACCGAGGGTTCGACCGTGACGCACCCCACCGAGAAATCTCAGTTCATCTCGTTCAAAGCGCATTCGCGGTCCGCGTCCGTAACCGAGACGCCGGCGGGCCAACTCGTCGGCCACGTGGTCCAGGCTGAGCGGAATGCCCGACGGGAGGCCCTCCACGATGACGGTGAGGGCGGGACCGTGACTTTCGCCGGCCGTGAGAAAGCGCAACATCCACCCAGTCTAGAAAACGCGGTGGCGTCGTTTAGGCGTGACTGTAGTAGGGGTTCGCTCCCGACGCGTGGTCGGTCAGGTCGCGAACCTCACTCAACTCGGGCAGCGCCGCGCGCAGCGCGGTTTCAATCCCCTGGGAGAGGGTCATCCGACTGAGAGAGCAACCCTGGCAACCGCCCCCCATGGTGATGAAGGCGATTTTCTTCTCCTCGTCCATCGCCACGAGGTCGGCGCGGCCCCCGTGGGAGGCGATCGAGGGATTGACCTCGTCGTCGAGGACCCGGCGGGCTCGCACGGCGAGGTCACCGTCCACACCCAGGGCGAGAATCTCCTCAGGGATTCCCGGATGCAACTCCGACGGGGAGGGCTGGTTCGGATTCACGAGAACGAGTCCCCCGCCACCGTTGGTGGCGAACTCGAGTCGAGAACCTCGAAGTTTGTCCACACTCGAAGCGGGGACCACGATCGTGACGTCGCCGTCTCGGCCCACGGCGGCTCCCTCGGGAGCTTGTGCCGTCTCGGAGAAGTAGAGGTCGTAGGAGTAGCCGGGGCCCTGTGTGCCGATGACCTCCACCCACAACGCCAACTCCTGGGGGCTCGCCTCGCCCGCTAGGGCATCGAGCACGACGTTGCGCGCTTCGTCGGTCAAAGTTAGGACGTCAAAGGTGTCTCCCACGGACTTCAAGTCTAGGGAGCGATTCGATTCGTCACGACGGGGTAGATTCGTCTTCGTGAGTCGAGCCCCCGACGCCCACGAGTGGGTGAGTTTCGAGGACCCCGACGAGCACCGTACCTGGCTGTGCGACGCCACCTTTCTCGAGTCGGCCTGGACCTGCATCTTTGGCAACGGGTGTCAGGGAGTTTTACGTGAACCCACCCCCGAATTAGCGCAGGGTTGCTGCAGTTACGGTGCGCACTTCGTGGACGACGAGGACGTCGAACGCGTGCTCGACGCCTCGAAGCGCCTGAGCGCCGACCAGTGGCAGTTTCTCGAGAAGGGTCGGGGCAAAAAGGGCGTACTGCGAACGAACGAGGACGGTGACACGGTCACGCGACTCGTAGACGACGCCTGTATTTTTCTCAATCGCCCGGACTTTCATCGGGGTCCGGGCTGCGCCCTCCACGTACTCGCCCTCGACACCGGCGAGAGCTACATCCCCCTCAAGCCCGAGGTGTGTTGGCAGGTTCCCCTTCGTCGAGAGGACGTGACGCTCGCCAACGGAGAGATTCTGACCCGCATAGCCCAGTGGAACCGTTCGGACTGGGGAGAGGGTGGTGAAGAGTTCCACTGGTGGTGCACGCAAGATGAGGGCGCCTTCGTGGGGACCATCCGAGTTCTTGACTCGATGCGCGACGAACTCGTCGCCATCATGGGCGAGCCCAACTACCAGACGCTCGTGGACCTTATTGATCAACGACGCCGGGGGCCGGTGGCCCACCCGGTCACGTTACGGCGCCGTTAGCCCTCCGCCGAGAGCGGGTCGTCCTCGTTCATCGTGGACCGCGGAATCGAGCCGAGAATCTCGTCGAAGCGATCTTCTTCGGCCCGGCACCACGTCGCGTGAACGTCCTCGGGCGCCGCGCCGCACTCGACGCACGCCGTCGCACGGGGTCCGGTAGAGCGCTTCAGTTCGCGGGCTTCGACGAAGCGGCGGTGGCGGCCCTTTTTCACGTCAACTCCTCACTGGCCGCGGCCCACACCGGCGGCGGCCCCACCCATCAGGGGTGGTACGGCCCTTAAGTCTACCAACTCCCCCCTCGGGTCACGGCCCCTAACATTTCAGGAGTGAGCACCTTTGACCCCCAGGAGATGATTCTTCGCTTCCGCGAACGCGCCGACGCGGTGAAGCGGCGTGGTCTACCGCCCATTGAAGGACCCGAACGCCAACGCTTCCTCGAGGCGGCCCGGCTCGATTTTCAGGACTTCGCCATGCTGGGCGACGCCGAGGCCACGCTCGACGACGGCATCCTGCGCCTAGAAATCGACCTACGTCCGAGGCCGAACTCCGACTAGGAGGCGGTGGCCATCCGAGCGAGCGCCTCACTGATGAGTGCCCGCGAGGCGGAGAGTTCCGACTCGGCCCGGTGTCGCCGAGGCGCCGACGTGGTCGCGGCGTAGCAGTCGTTCACCGCGGAGAGCAGCTTCTCGTACGCGCTTGAGAGAAGAGTGGACGTCTGAGTGTCGGGCGTGGGTAGCGCGGCGCCCGCGGCGTTGGCGTCGAGGTAGAGCACGGCGCAGACGAGGTGGAGGTTTCCCGCAGTGGCTCGCGGATTGACCAATTGGGTGTCTACTTTGTGCGTGTCATTAACGAGTGTCCCGAGGTTGGCGACGACGTTGCTCTGAGTCATCCAGTTCTTTAACGCCTGAGCCGGGCTCTGGGTACCACACGCCGAGAGGGCGAGCCCTCCGCTCATCAGGAGGGCGACGACGCGCAGTCCTCTCACCCGACGACCACGAGATGGAGATCTCGACGACCTCGTCGCACTACGAGGTAGCGACCGTGCAAGAGGTGCGTGGCCCCCACCCGATCGTCAGCTCCTATGCGGTCGTTGTTGACGTAGCACCCACCCTGTTCGACGAATCGACGGGCCTCGCCCTTCGACGTCGCAAGCTCGCACCGTACGAGGAGATCGACCGGATCGACGCCGGCGTCGAGCTCGCCGAGTGACATGGTTGACGACGGGGCGTCGGCCGTCGCTTGGAGCAGCAACGCTTCATCCAACTCACGAATCGCCACGGAGAACAAGGCCTCGCTCGCCCGCTCGGCTCCCACGACGGCGTCGACCCCGTGAACGAGTTCCACCACGGCTCGGGCCAGCGCCCGTTGTCCCTCGCGTCGCTGAGGCGACGTGGCAGTGAGGTCGTCAAGTTCGACGATGCGCTCGTGATCGAGGAAGGTGTAAAAGCGGAGCATCGTCGGGACCATCACGTCGTCCACGTTCAGCAAGAACTGGTAGAGGGCGTACGGCGAGGTGCGTTCGGCGTCCAGCCACACTCGTTCGTTACCGCCCTCGGACTTACCGAACTTTCTCCCGTCGGGACGTAACAACAGCGGCGAGGTGAGTCCCGCCGCGGAGTGACCCGTCACCTTTCGCACGAGTTCGGTTCCGAAGGTGATGTTGCCCCACTGGTCTGATCCTCCGAGTTGGAGCGTGCACCCGTGGTCGAGGTTCAGACGCAAGAAGTCGTAGGCCTGTAACAGCGTGTAGGAAAACTCCGTGAAGGAGAGACCCACGTCTTCTCGCTCGAGTCTCGACTTCACCGCCTCCTTCGCAATCATCTGGTTCACGGTGAAGTGCTTACCCACGTCTCGCAAGAAGTCGGTGAGTGGCATCGTCGTCAGCCAGTCGGCGTTGTTCAACAGCAGTGCCTGAGAGGAGCCCGCTGAGGGCGAAAAGTCGAGGAATCGGCCGAGCTGGGCCCGGATTCCCTCAAGGTTCGCGTCGATCTGATCTCTGGTCAGCAGTGGCCGCTCGGAGTCCTTGAAACTCGGATCCCCTATGAGCCCCGTTCCCCCGCCGGCCAGGGCGATGGGGCGATTCCCGGCGTCTTGGAGACGCCGCAGGTTGCAAATCTGCAGCAAACTTCCGAGGTGCAGTGACGACGCCGTGGGGTCGAAACCGATGTACGCGGTGACGCCGCCTGAGGAGAGACGTTCGAGGACGGCCGGATCGGTGACCTGGTGGATGAGGCCCCGAAACTCCCAGTCAGCGCGCAAGTTCATGGGGGCCAGTCTAGAAGTGAGCGAAAAGCGCTAAAGAATCGTCGTCGACGAGGGGAAGTGAATCTGGAGCCACGTGACCCAGACGTGCCACAGGCCCGAGATCTCGGCAACCCCGATGAGGATGAGGAAGATGCCCCCCACCCGTCCGATTGCTCGCATGTGGGACTTCAGCCATCGCGACGTCGACGCCATCCACTCCGTCGCGAGAGCCGCCACGATGAAGGGCAGTCCCAAACCGAGACAGTAGACGAACGCGAGTACGGACCCCCGAAGCGCCGTCGCCCCCGAGGTCGCCGCTAGTCCGAGAATGGTGGCGAGGGTGGGGCCGATACAGGGGGTCCAGCCCAGCCCGAACAACACTCCGAGGGCGCTCGCTCCGAGAACGCTCGCCGGTGGAAGAAAGTGAACTCGTCGTTCTCGCTGAAGCCATCGCGACGGCCAGAATCCGGCGAAGAACATACCCATAATGACGGTGAGGGCACCGAAGACTTCGTCAAGGGTGGTCTGGTGAGTGCGCAGGAGTGAACCAAACTGCCCGAAGGCCGCGCCGGCCGACACGAAGACGAAGGCGAAACCCACGATGAAGGCGAACGACCCCGCGAGGGCCCGACCTCGCCGTCGAGGGCCCAACTCCCCCGTCGCACCGGAGAGAAAGGCCAAGTAGCCCGGAACGAGGGGTAAAACGCAGGGGGAAATAAAGGAAACGAGTCCCGCGGCGAACGCCAGGGGCATCGCGAGGACGAGGGAGGCGGGCAGGACGCCGATCACGTGCTCATCCAACCCTTCGCGAGTTCGACGAGCGACCCGTGAGTGGCGACGTTGTCATCTCGGCCCGGCAGATCCGCCACAATCACGCTGAGGCCCTCTCGATCCCTCGACTCGACGAGCGCGCGACGAAGATCGTCGCGCGAGCTCACCCGCTGCGCGTGGTGAGAAAAGGCTCGGGCGACGTCCACGAGATCGTGGTGTCGTGGCGTTCCGAAGAGCATCTCGAACCGGCTCTCGTCGAGGCGCTCGCGCTGGGACAAAAAGGAAAAGATTCCGCCTCCACGATTATCCATCACGACGAGGGTCGCTCGCCCCCGCGGACTGCCCTCGACGAGGGCCGAGACGTCGTGGAGCATGGTCAGATCACCCACGAGTCCGAGGGCCGGGTTGACACTCGCCACCCCGCAGAGGGTGGAGACCACCCCATCGATACCGTTGGCCCCCCGATTCGATACCACCGACGCGGGACGAACGGGCGCCCACCACTCCACGTCGCGTACGGGCATCGAGCTACCCACCACCAGAACGCGAGAACTCTCTCGCGCCTCGCGGGCGACGTCGGCCGCGACGGTGGGCTCGTTCCACAGGTCGAGGTGGTCGAATCCTTCGGACACCGCGAGCGATAACTCCCGCCAACGCGCGCCGTACTCGGCGTCCGCTTCGTCCCCGTCGTCGAGGTGAAGTCGGCCTCGGAGGACCGTACCGGCCAGTCCGTCGGGATCGGCGGGGTCTTCCGCCCAGCCCACGGCCAGCGTCGGGGCGGACCATTCACGCAGCCGCTGGGCGAGGACTTTCGACGCGGGCTGGCCCCCGAGGCGCACCACGAGGTCGGGCACGAGATCACGCGCTAGGTTCTCGTCTCGCACGATGACGTCAGCGTGGGCGAGACCTTGAGCCATGGTGACGTCTCCGACCACCACGCAACCAGCGGCCGCGAGACGGTCCACGCTCTCGAGGTCACTTCGCGCCCCCGCAACCACGAGCACCCGACGACCTCCCAAGTGCAGTGTCACCTGGGGCGGGGTGACGTTCGAGGGCTCCGTGACCACGCGCGGGGGTAACGCCAGTGCCGGAGCGACGAGGGGTTCGACGAACGCGGCGTTGAGATGTACCGGCCCCGCGAGAGAACCCTCTCCGTGACTGCGGCGCCACAGTCGACGTGCCAGGGGCCGCCACGATCTTTCGGCGTCCGCTCGGGCCACCCCGGGATCGGCCGCGTCGCGGACGGCTCGGCCAAAGACCCCCACCTGATCGATGGTCTGGGGGGCACCCACGCCGTGAAGCTCGGGTGGACGGTCTGCCGTCACCACGATCAAGGGCACGCAACTGAGGTCGGCTTCGCACACCGCAGCGTGAACTTCGACCGCCGCTGTGCCACTCGTGACGAGGACGACGACGGGGCGAGAACTCGCTAGAGCCACCCCGAGGGCGAAAAAGGCCGCACTTCGCTCGTCGAGGCGCACGTGACAACGAAGTTCACCGCGCGCGGCGAGTTCGAGCGCGAGGGGCGTCGAGCGTGACCCGGGGCAGATCACCGCGTCACCCAACCCGAGTTCAATCCACTCGTCCACCAGCGTCGCGCAGAACGTCGCTTGGATCTCCGCGGGACTCGGTACGCTCGAGGTCAATGGCACTCCTTCGTGTGACGTCCGAGGGCACCGGCGAGCCCGTCGTATGGCTCCACGGATTTACTCAGACCCGGTCCAGTGCGCCGGAGTTTCTCGCGTCGCTCCGCCAGACTAATAGGGTTCTCACCCTCGATTTGCCGGGTCACGGTGAAGCCAGTGGAGTTGAGGGAGACCTGTGGCGCACCGCCGACCTCGTCGCCGACGCCGTGGGCGAGGAGACTTTCCACCTCGCCGGATACTCCTTCGGCGGACGCGTCGCCCTCCATCTAGCTCTCGCTCACCCCGAACGACTTCGTCGCCTGGTTCTCGTGAGTTCGACGGCCGGACTCGTGAGTGACCAGGATCGCACCGAGCGGCGCCAACGTGACGAGCAACTCGCCGATCACCTCGCAGAGGTCGGCACCGAGCGGTTTCTCGACGAGTGGCTTGCTCAGCCCCTCTTTTCTGGGACACGCCGACACGACCGGGAACACCGTTCACGCGACGCCTCAGGACTCGCCTCGTCCCTACGGCTCGCGGGCACCGGAACACAGAGTGACCTCACTTCACGCCTCATCGAGATCACCCGGCCGGTCTTGATCGTGGCCGGGGAGCACGACGAGAAGTTTGTACGCGAGGCCCGCCGGCTCGGGGACACACTTACTGATGCGCGCGTAGAAATCCTGTCGCGCGCCGGTCACGCCGTACCACTCGACTCTCCCCACGAGTGCGCCCGAGTGATCAGCGAGTTTGTTAGCGAGTCAACGCCAGCAGAAGAGTCCCCGTAGCCCCAACGACCAGTTGGGCCCGTGCGGAAGACTGCAAGAGAGGCAGCAGCTCTCGCCCCTCCTTGTGCGAAAGGGCGATCTGGAGTGCCGGGATGTAGGCCACGATAGCGACAGCCCCCACGAGAGGAAGTCCCCCGTACGCCGCCCCGAGAGCCGTCGTGGCCACCCACACCACGTAGAGCCAGCCCCCCGCGCGACGCCCCAGTCGGGCCGCCAACGTCCGCTTTCCCGCGACGCGATCCCCCGCAATATCGCGCAGATTGTTGGCCTCCAGCAACGCACAGGCCATCGATCCCGCCGCGAGCCCCCACCACCACGCGCCCTTAGGAATATGGTCGTGCTGGACGTAGGCCGTGCCGACCGTAGCGACGAAGCCGAAGAAGACGAGAACGAACAGTTCGCCGAGTCCGAGGTACCCGTAGGGTCGAGGACCCCCCGTGTAGAACCACCCGGCCAGTACCGCAGCGACCCCGATCGGTATCAGCCAGAGCGAACTCAAGAGGGCGAGAACCAGTCCCGCCAAGGCCGCCGTCGCGAAGAACCCCAGGGCCATCGTTCGCACGGTCGTTGCCGGAACGAGGCCCGACGCCGTAATGCGAAAAGGGCCGACTCGTTGTTCATCGGTGCCCCGAATTCCGTCGGAGTAGTCGTTCGCGTAGTTCGTCGCGATTTGGAGGCTGAGTGCCACCATCAGAGACAAGAACGTGCGCAGAACGTTTACTCCCCCGCCAGCCAACGTGGCTCCGAGAGCCACCGGCACCGCCGCGGCCGGGAGGGTGCGAATTCGAGCCGCGAGGACCCAACGGCGAACGGGACCGGGCGACGTCACGGGCGCTTAGGGAATGTGGAGAAGTCGGGGGCCCGATGTTCCACGAAGGCGTTTCGACCCTCCTGGCCCTCTTCTGACATGTAGAAGAGCATCGTTGCGTCACCCGCGAGAGCCTGGATTCCAGCCAGCCCGTCTTCGGCGGCGTGAAAGCCTGTCTTGATGAATCGAAGAGCGAGGGGCGACAAGGTCAACATCTGACGACACCACGCCACGGTCTCTGACTCCAGATCGGCGAGGGGCACCACGGTGTTAACGAGTCCCCACTCGAGGGCTTGCGCCGCGTCGTACTGGCGACAGAGGAACCACACCTCCTTAGCGCGCTTTAACCCGATCGTGTTGGCGAGCAGCGACGAACCGTACCCCGCGTCGAACGACCCCACACGGGGCCCGGTCTGGCCGAAGCGAGCGTTGTCCGCAGCGATGGAGAGGTCGCACACCAAGTGCAAGATGTGCCCTCCTCCGATGGCGTATCCGGCCACTTGAGCGATCACCGGCTTGGGCAGACGACGAATTTGTATCTGCAAATCGAGGACGTTGAGTCGCCCCACCCCCCGGCGGGCCACCTCATCATCGCCCATGTAGCCGTCGTCGCCTCGAATCTTTTGATCACCACCGGAACAAAATGCGTCCGGCCCCGCCCCGGTGAGAATGACGCACCCCACGTCAATGTCGTCGCGAGCACGTTCGAAGGCGTCGCTTAACTCGAAGAGGGTCTGGGGACGAAAAGCGTTTCGAACTTCGGGTCGGTTGATCGTGATACGAGCCATGCCCTCTGCCAACTCGTAGACGATGTCCTCGTACTCGCCCTCACTGCGCCACTGGGGCATCGGACGTCCCCGAAAGCGCTCAACGGGGTCCAGCGGAGGTCCAGAGATCACAGTGTCGGCCATGAAACCACGCTACCGTTTGCCGCCCGAGGGCCGGTCCTAGGCTGGCGACGTGAAGTCGCTGATAGCGCTGGACTACGGGCTCTCGTTCGAGCTCGTGAACGCCATCGAACGCTGTCGCGCCGAGGGGGTGGCCTTCGCGGTGCTCGACCAACGAGTCTCAGAGACGCGCCAGCGTGCCGAACTGGACTGGCTCGGCGCCACTCACGTGGAACGTGACGGAGAACGAGTGGCCCTAGGGAGGGGACGCGCGGTAGACGACGAGGTGGCCCTGGTCATGTTGACCTCGGGTTCGTCGGGGACTCCAAAGGCCGTCGAACACACCTGGGCGTCCCTCGAAGCCTCCGCCACGCTCACCTCTCAAGAGCTGGCGACATCAACGCCGCCGGTGTGGTTCGCGACATTGCCTCCCAA
The DNA here is from genome assembly GCA_021826255.1 of Actinomycetes bacterium. Taxonomy (GTDB): domain Bacteria; phylum Actinomycetota; class Acidimicrobiia; order Acidimicrobiales; family RAAP-2; genus RAAP-2. The sequence goes on along the minus strand of JAKBAZ010000006.1, from coordinate 338 downwards.
TCACATTGGGGGGCTTGCGGTGCTGCTGCGACACCTTCTCGCGGGCACGGGTCTCATCACCGGCCCGCAGAGCGAGTTACCAGACGCCCCCTCCCGGGGAGCGACGCACACCGCCGTCGTTCGAGCTCATCTCGCCCGCTACGACCTCTCTCGATTCGACGTTGTTCTCCTCGGTGGGGCCCGTCCACCGGGTCAGCTTCCCGCCAACGTGATCACCACGTGGGGGATGACCGAGACCGGTTCGGGAGTCGTCTACGATCGCAAAACGTTGCCGAGCGTTGAGCTCCTCATCGTCGACGGTGAACTCTGCGTCAGGTCGCCCACGCTGGCTCGTGGCT
>JAKBAZ010000130.1 GCA_021826255.1 Actinomycetes bacterium | reverse complement strand
TGTTCTCGCGCGCCACGACGCGCTCAGCAATCACGCGACCACGACACTCCGAACGCTCGAGCTCGATCGGAGGAAGAGCCTCGACTCGGCTCAGCACCATCGCCCGGGCGTCGCTCAGGTCCAGCAAGGCCGACGAGGGCGCGGGGTCGCTCATCACAGGTTCTCGAGATCCACGAGCTCCTCGCACTGCTCGCTCCACGACGATCCGCCGACCCACAGTTCACGCTTCCACATCGGCACGGACCTCTTCAACGAATCGATGCAAAACCGCGCGGCGAGAAACGCCGAGTCACGATGTGGCGCTGACACCGCGACGACGACAGCCGACTGACCGACCTCTACTCGGCCCACCCGGTGATGAAGGGCGACGCAGCCGAGGTCGGGCCACCTCGAGCGCGCGAGTGCCACGAGGCCCCGCATACGACCGAGGGCTAACTCTGCACTCGTCTCGTACTCGAGGGCGATGACCGGAAACGGGACACTCGACACGGAGCGCGCAGTGCCCGAGAAGGTGACCACCGCCCCACACTCGGGCCTCACCGCCCAGGCCGAGAGGACTTCGGGAGTAAGGGGAGCGTCCGAGAGCTCTACCCAGTCAGAATCGGTGGGACCCCGCACGAGGTTCACACTAGGCGAACGACTCACCGGGTCACCCCGGCGCCCGGGGGTGAACGTCGCGAATAAGAGCGCCACCGAATCGGACAATGAACTCGACACGTGATCGCAGTTGCGGTCATATTCTCGTTCTCGGGACGCAAATGCTAGGTTCACCTCGACGTTCCTACCGCAACACTGGGAGGTAAGCCGTGATCCGATTCTCACCCACTCGTCGCCCCTCGTGGGCACCCCTCCTCTCGAGCGCCCTCCTCGCCGTGAGCGGCACTCTTCTCGTACCGGGCCCGTCGAGCGGCGCCACCTCGGGTGGCGGAACGGTCAAGGTGCTCGCGGCTGGCTCACTCTCCACCGTTCTCTCCGACCTCTCCGGAGCGTTCCACACGGCGACCGGAAACTCACTGCAGGTGACGTTGATGGGGTCCACCGCTCTCGCGTCGGGAATTAAGGCCAAAGCTCTCCTCGGGGACGTCTTTCTCAGTGCCTCACTCGCCGCCGACCACTCTCTTGAGGGTCCCCACAACGGTGGATGGATCTCGAAGTACTCGACCATCGGGGTCTCACCCGTGGTTCTCGCCTACCGCACGAACTCGTCCTACGCCCCCGCCCTACGTCGCTCCCCGTGGTACTCAGTGATCACCGAGCCCGGTTTCATCCTGGGTCGAAGTGACCCGAACGTCGACCCGGGTGGAGTCCTCGACGAGGACGCGCTGAAGGGCATCGGGTACGCCTACAACCTGCCGGCGCTCGTGGCGTTAGCGACGAACACGCGAAGCCTCTACCCCGAGAACGCACTACCCGGACTTCTCCAGGCGGGCCAACTGGATGGGGCGCTCATGTACGCGGTCTCGGCTCGAGCGGCGCGACTCCCCTTCGTCACCTTGAGCGGCACGAAGAATCTGGTCGCTCAGTACACCATCGCGACACTCAAAGGGGCCCCCGACCCCCGAGCGGCCGCCAGTTTCGTCACCTGGCTTCGATCCAGTCGCGCTCGCGCCATTCTCCTCTCCCAGGGTCTCACGCTCGCCGCGAGCTGAGGGGCCCTTTCGTCGTGACCCGATCCCTCGCCCGAATTCTCGCGGGGGTCCTCGCGGCGTACCTCACGGTCCCCCTCGGACTCTTCGTTCTTCGCGCCCTCACGACCCCCGAACGAGGGTTTCACGTACCCGGGTTGGTGCCAGCGCTCCTCATTTCTGTGAGCTGCGCGACGGCGTCGCTCGCACTCGTCGTCCTCACCGGAGTTCCCCTCGCCTACCTGCTCGCTCGCTCGTCCGGTTTCTTCGCTCGACTCATCGAGACTCTCGTGACCCTGCCCCTCGCCCTACCGCCGGTCATGGGGGGCATCGTCATGGTCTATCTCGTCGGTCCCTACAGCAGCCTCGGACGCCTCTTTCACGGTCAACTCACTGAGTCGGTCTACGGCATCGTCATCGCGATGACCTTCACCTCGGCGCCCTTCCTCGTCCTCTCGGCCCGCGCGGCTTTCTCGGTCGTCGATCCGGTGTACCTCGACGTCGCGTCCACGCTCGGCCACTCCCGCCTCTCTCGATTCGTGCGGGTGACGTTACCCCTGGCGAGTCCCGGCATCAGGGCCGGTATGACGATGACCTGGCTGCGGGCCTTTGGCGAATACGGAGCGGTCACCATCCTCGCCTACAACCCGGCGTCTCTCCCGGTGTACACCGAGAATCAATTCATGGCTGGCGGTCTCAACCCGACGCTCGCTCCCACCCTCCTCTCACTCGCACTCGCCGGGGTGGTTGTCGTGCTCGCTCGAGTGAAGCTCCCCGGACGACAGCCACGCCAGGGCCTCGCCGTTCGCCCGCACCTCGCCCCGTCGGCGCCACCCTCGTTCGAGATTTCCCACGACGTGGGCACGTTTCACCTCGAGGTGCACCACCACGGGACGAGTGACACCCTCGCCGTTCTCGGACCCTCCGGTTCCGGAAAATCCGTTCTCCTGCGGTGTCTCACGGGACTCTACGGGAACCGGGTCGGGCGAGTCAGTTTCGGACGAGACGACGTCTCCGCCCGACCTCCCGAACACAGATCCGTCGGTTACGTAGCGCAGGGCTTCTCCCTCTTTCCCCACCTCACGGTGTGGCGCAACGTGACGTTCGCCGTGACGGCCTCCCCCGACACCGCTCGCTACTGGCTCGACCAACTCGGGGTCGGCGATCTCGACCATCGGCGACCGGGGGAACTCTCGGGCGGACAGCGCCAACGGGTCGCCCTGGCCCAGGCCCTCGCGAGTTCTCCTGACGTCCTCATTCTCGATGAGCCATTTTCTGCCCTCGACGCGCCGGTGCGTCGAGAACTCCAGCGAGAACTTCGTCGACTACAGCGCGACACCGGGCTCGCCCTCATCGTCGTGACTCACGACCCCGACGAGGCGACGATGCTCGCTCGCCACCTGATCATCCTCGACCAGGGTCGAGCGCTCCAGTCGGGTGTCACGGCTGAGGTTCTGAGAGCTCCGTCGTCGGTGCGAGTCGCTCACCTCCTCCAGCGCCCCAACGTGCTCGAGGTGCGGGTCGTGAGCGGCGGACTTGAAGGGACATCCGGAGGGGTCTTAAGGACTTCGACCTACGTCGCCCCCCTCGGTAGCCACGTCCTTCTCGAAGTTCTACCCGAGCAATGGCGTCTTCATCGGCCCCAGAGTGCACCGCTCGACGTGGAGTCACTCACGGGTGAAGGGGTCGTCGAGGACGCTATCGATCTGGGGGTGTTCTGGATGATCGAGGTACGAGTCGACGACGAGTGGACGCTCCGGGTCAACTACGAGGGGGACGAGCAGTGGCGCCCCGGTGACCCGTGCATCCTGAGCGCCCGAACCGACGACCTGCGACTCTGGCAGCCGTCGAACGAGTCATAACCCGGCGGGAATCTCCACGCCGACGTTGGTGGCCTTGACGACGGCATCCACGATGACCCCGGGGGCCAGATTTAACTCGTCGGCCGCCTCTCGAGTGATGAGAGAGACGAATCGATGAGGACCGGCCTGGATCTCCACCTGGGCGGCCACCTTGTCGCGCACGACCCGCGTGACGATACCCACGAATCGATTACGCGCGGACTGCTGACGGGCCACCGGTACCGAGACCTCGCTCGCCAACTCGAGCGCCACGCGAGCCAGCTCCTCGCCGTCGTAGAGTCGTCGACCGTCGGCTCCCGTCGTCGCGCTCACCCGACCCGAGTCGGTCCATCGCCGAAGAGTGTCCGAACTCACACCCAACAACTGGGCGGCTTGACCGATCCGGTAGGTGGGCACGTCGCCCAGGATACCGGTGGGTGGGCCCCAGAGTAGGGGTCGGTGGGGTTGAATGGGAAGATGGCGAAATCCCTCCCCGGTATCTCCGACGAGCTCGGCGCGTGGATGAGCGACCAACCCGTCTTCTTCGTGGCGACTGGTCCCCTCAGCCCCGACGGGCACCTCAACTGCTCGCCGAAAGGCAACCGAGACGAGTTTCGGGTCCTCGACGAACACACCGTGGCCTACCTCGATCAGACCGGTAGTGGCGTCGAGACCATTGCGCACCTACGTGAGAACGGCCGCATCGTCGTGATGATGTGCGCCTTCGTGGGGCCTCCACGAATCGTTCGACTGCACGGCCGCGGCCACGTGGTGGCGCGAGACGAACCGGGATTTGCCGACGTCGCCCACCACTTTCCTGGGGCCCGTGGCGTCGGAGCTCGCTCGGTCGTCGTGATT
>JAKBAZ010000005.1 GCA_021826255.1 Actinomycetes bacterium | reverse complement strand
ACGGTGTCGCCCTTGCGCAGATGAAAGCGGCGAACGGTGTTAATTGAGACGTAGACGTCCGAGGGTGAGGAGTTGTACCCACGGGTTCGAAGGAATCCGTAGCCGTCGTCTCGCAAATCGAGCAGTCCCTCGACGTCAATCAACTCCCCCGAGTAGGGCTGGTCGGCGTTGGGGAGTGACTCGGCGAAGCGGTCTCGACCGTTACGGTTGCGTCGATTACGGCTCTTTCGCCCTCCCTGCTCGTTGCCGAACTCCCGAGGAGCGCGGGCCCCAGTGGGGTTGTTCGAGGTGGGGCGAGGGCCCCTCTCGCTCGTGCGCGTCTCCTCGCGCGTGTCCTCGCTCGCGGGCGCGGGGGCCGGCGTTACGGCGGGAGTAACCGGGGCGGCCGGCGTCGGCGCCGGCGAGTCCTCCGCGAACTCTTTAATGAGGTCGTCGAAGTCGTCGGGTGGAGTCGCCACGGTGCGACGCGAACGCACCGCGCGAGTCGCCTTCGGGGCCTCGTCGCTCGACGGCGCCGGCGAACCCGCCACGCTGGCGATGGAATCGATGAGGGCCGCTTTCGTGGCGCGCGCCGGCACGGGCGCTCCCACGGCGGTAGCCATTGCGACGAGGTCCTCTCGGGTCTTTGCCTGAAGAGACTCTCGGCTCACAGTGGGCTGAGTCGACATGAATGTCCTTTCTCACCCTCGTCTCATGTGAAGCGACGGGTCAAGAAGTAGAAGGAAATCACGGGGAAGAGACTCCCTCGCCGGCAGAAGGCCAAGCGCCGTGACGTTCTCTAGTGTAGCCGCCCCACCGGGCGGCGACGGCGACCCTACGCGATTTCGTGCAGAAGGGCGGGTAGCGTCGCGTCCACGATGGTCGGGGTGTGGCTCGTGGACACCGCGGTGTCAGGATCCTTCAGGCCGTTACCCGTGAGCACGCACACCACTGTGGAACCTTCCGGCACCCCGTACTTCACGAGCCCGGCCACCGACGCGGCCGAGGCGGGTTCGCAGAAAATCGATTCGTAGCGCGCGATGTAGCGATAGGCGTCGAGGATCTCCTCGTCGGTCACGGAGCGAATGTCGCCGAGGGACTCGTGAATGACCTCGAGCGCCGGCACCCAACTCGCGGGGTTCCCGATGCGGATCGCCGTGGCGATGGTCTCTGGGTGAGCGACGGGATGTCCGAGCACGATGGGGGCCGCTCCAGCAGCTTGGAAGCCCCACATGCGAGGCAGCGAGGGGGCGCGACCCGCCTCGTGGTACTGCAAGAAGCCCCGCCAGTACGCGGTGATGTTGCCGGCGTTACCCACCGGAATCGACAGAATGTCGGGGGCGCGACCCAGCACGTCAACAATCTCGAAGGCGCCAGTCTTTTGGCCCTCAATCCGATCGGGGTTGATGGAGTTCACGATCGTGATGGGTACGTGCTGAGTGAGTTCTCTCGCCAAATCGAGCGCCTGGTCAAAGTTCCCCCGAATCTGGAGAACCTTGGCTCCGTACACGATCGCTTGGGCCAGTTTCCCGATGGCGATCTTGCCCTCGGGAACGAGCACCACGCACTCCATCCCGGCCTTGGCGGCGTAGGCGGCCGCGGCGGCCGAGGTGTTACCCGTCGACCCGCAGATCACCGTGTGGGCCCCGGCCGCCTTCGCCTTCGTTACGGCGTTGGTCATGCCCCGGTCCTTGAAGGAACCAGAAGGATTCAGCCCCTCATACTTCAAGTAAACGTTCGCGCTCAGTCGCTCCGAGAGACGGTCCGCGCGAAGCAGCGGGGTGTTCCCCTCCTGCAGGGTCACGATGTCGGTGACCCCCTCGAGGTCCAACCACTCGCCGTACTCTCGCAAAAGGCCGTTCCAGCCGGTCACGCCGTTCCTCCATCCACCACGCGAATACACGCACCCACACGATCCACTGACGTTAAGTCGTTGAGGTCGGCCAACGTGGCCGTCACGTCCCTCGTTCGCGCCAGGTGGGTCACGAACGATAGTCGGGCTTCGTGAGCGAAACCGGACTGCTCCATCGATTGAATGGACACGTCGTGGCGACTGAAGACGCCGGCCACCTCCGCGAGAACTCCCGGCTCGTCGAGCACGTCGAGAGAGATGTAAAAGACGCTCGACACGTCGCCTTCGTCAACGGGGTAGAGACGATCATCCACGGTAAAGGGAAGGTCGTGGCGACCCGCTACTCGATTGCGCGCGGCGTGAAGGAGGTCGCCGAGCACGGCCGTGGCGGTCGCCTCGCCCCCAGCTCCTCGACCGAGCCACATCAGTGGTCCACTCTTGTCGCCCTCGACAAAGACCGCGTTCATCGCTCCGTGGACGGAGGCGAGTGGGTGGTCGAGCGGAACGAGAGCGGGGTGAGTTCGACGGGAGAGACCGTGCTCACCCACTCGCTCAATGACTCCGAGGGCCTTAATGACGTAGCCGGCCCGTCGGGCGAACTCCACGTCCACCACCCGCAGCGAACTGATGCCCTCTCGAGAAATCTCCTGACCCTCGAGCGCCGTTCCGATGGCGAGGGAGGCAAGGATCTGAACCTTCGCCGCGGCGTCGAATCCCTCCACGTCCGCGCGGGGGTCGGCTTCGGCGTACCCCAGGGCCTGCGCCTGACTCAGCGCAGTGTCGTAGTCGAGGCCCCGCTCGCTCATCTCGGAGAGGACGAAGTTCGTCGTTCCGTTGACGATGCCGATCACCCTCGAGATGCGCTCTCCCGCGAGGGACGAGCGAAGAGCTCGAATGATGGGGATCGCTCCACCCACCGAGGCCTCGTACATTAAATCCGCACCGTGGTCGTTCGCGAGTCGTGCGAGTTCCGTGCCACAGAGCGCCATCAAGGCCTTATTCGCCGTGACGAGGGACGCTCCTCTTCCCAGAGCGATCTCCGCGACCGACTTCGCGAGGTCCACGCCCCCCATGAGCTCCACCACGATGTCGACGTCGTCGCGAGAGACCAAGTCGAGAACCTTGTCGGTGAGAAGATGGCGCGGCACCCCCGGTCGGGACCGCTCGACGTCTCTCACGCCCACGCCGACAATCTCGAGAGTCGCCGTGGCGGCGTCGTCGAGGGCGATCTGTCGCTCCGGGTCGCTCAGCATCTCGACGAGAGCCCGGCCCACGAACCCCGCGCCGACGACGGCGACGCGCAGGTGGGGCCGATCCATCCCTCCAGGCTAACCGAGGCTCGAGTTCCCTCCGGAGTCGACTTCAAGGCGCACGAGGTCATCGGCGCTCTCGCGACGAAGAACGAGTCGAGCGTTCCCGTTGGCCACGAACACCACCGCCGGCCGACCCACCCGGTTGTAGTTCGACGCCATGGAGTAGCCGTACGCGCCGGTCACCGGAGTGGCAATCAAGCTACCCACTCCGGTTGACTGAGGCAGCCACGCCTCGTCAACGAGCACGTCCCCACTCTCGCAGTGACGACCCACGATTCTCACGGCTTGGGGGCGCTCGGCCAAGGGTTGGGTGACGTCGAACGCTTCGTAACCCGAACCGTAGAGAACTGGGCGGGGATTGTCACTCATGCCACCGTCCACTGCGAGGTACCGGCGCTGGGGTACGTCCTTGACGACCCCCACTCGGTACAGCGTCACTCCCGCCTGGGCGACGATGGCCCGGCCCGGTTCAGCGGTGAGCCGTACCGACTCGGGCAGGCCGTGTCGAGCCGCGGCCGCTCGTACTCCCGCCCCCCACTCTTCGATTGTCATCGCGCTCTCTCCCTCGACGTACGCTACGCCGAGTCCACCGCCCACGCACAGCTCCTCGACACCGGTGGAGACGACCAACTCCACGACTCGGGCGAGCGCCTCGTCGTACCCGGCGACGTCGAAGATCTGGGAGCCGATGTGGAAGTGCAGTCCTCGAACTCGGACCCCCGGAATCTCCCGGAGAGTCTCCACCGCGGCGCGGGCCCGCCCCGACGCGAGGGAGAAACCGAATTTGGAGTCCTCTTGTCCCGTCTTGATGAACTCGTGAGTGTGCGCCTCGACTCCTGGGGTGACGCGCACGAGGCAGTCGAGTGAACGCGTACCGTCCATTCTCTCTCGCAGCCGGTCAATCTCGTTTTCGTTGTCGACGACGAACCGGTGAACCCCTACGGCGAGAGCCTGATCAATTTCGTCGGGCAGTTTGTTGTTCCCGTGAACGACAATTCTCGAGGGTTCAACGCCCGCTCTCAGTACAAGATCCATCTCCCCGCCCGTCGCCACATCCACGCAGAGTCCCTCCTCGACGACGAGACGGGCGATGGCGCCACAGAGGAAAGACTTGGACGCGAACGCCACGCCGGGTGAGAAGGCTGTGGCCGCGGCGCGGGCACGCTGACGAAGCGTCGCTTCGTCGTAGACGAATAACGGGGTCCCGAATCGCTCGGCGAGGTGAACGAGCGACACTCCGCCCACTTCGACGTCGTCCTCGAGAAAGGTGGTGGTGTCGGGAAGTAGCGACCGGGGAATTGGACGACTACTCACTCGAGTTCTCCCCGGCGCCGCCAACGCAGAAGAATGGTGGAGTATCTCACGACGAGCGAACCCCCGAAGGCGTCGATGATGCCCCCGACCTCTTCGAGCAACTCTTCGCGAATCGTCGGGTCGAGTCGTGCGTGGTCGCTATGGGTAGGCAAGAGGTTCACCCACTCCGCCGCGGTGTAGTGACCCTGCCACTCGAGCGTCTCCATAGGAAGTGGCTCGAAACCTTCGACGTCGCGAAGATCCTCAGCCGTCCTCTCGTGGTGGAAACCTGAGGCGTACCCGGAATAACTCTCGGGTCCAAGAACGCGAGCGTACAGTGCGTCGAGTGCGTGGCGAACCTCTCCGAGAGGTCGTCCCACGTTCCAAAAGAGACACAGTTGTCCCCCGGGAACGAGACAGCGGGCGGCCTGGGCGACTCCTCGCTCGGGCTGCACCCAGTGCCACGACTGGGCGGCCGTCACGCGCTCGAAGGTCCTCCCTCGAGGGTCCCACTCTTCGAATGACGAGACCTCGACCGCGAGTCCTTGACGTCGGGCGACGGCGGCCATCTGCTCGTCAACGTCGATGCCGAGAACCTCGGCCCCACGTTCCGCCATGGCCAGTGCCGCGATACCGGTGCCGCATCCCACGTCGAGCACCGTGAGACCTGGACGAGGCAAGAGAAGGTCCCACAACGCCTCGGGGTACCGAGGCCGAACCTGGTGATACTGCTCCGCGCGCTGACCGAATGACTCCGCGCGCGCTCGATCGTCGTGGACCATCCGGCGAGTTTCTCACACGCCGGACTCCCCCGGTTATCTCTTGCAGGTTGACACACCGACGAGTCGATAGAGGGGGCAAAAGCCCGTCGCCGCCGTGAGCAGCGACACGGCGCCCAGGATCCAGAACAGCACTGACCATCCTCCACCGATGGCGACAGCCAGGCTGACTGCGATGACTCCGAGGACGACGCGCACCACTCGGTCAAGATTGCCTTCGTTCTTCACGAGACCCTCCTTTAGTTGGTAAGTGAAATATACCCCCTGGGGTATCAAATCTGTAGGGTCAAAAGTCATTCAACCCTCCATGGTCACCCCCAGCCAGCGATGGGTAGACTGAACTACTCCGCCCCCGTAGCTCAGCGGATAGAGCACCGGCCTCCGGAGCCGGGTGCGCAGGTTCGAGTCCTGCCGGGGGCACGTTTGTGAAGTGACAGGGTTTCTGGAACGGCTGAACGCCCAGACTGCCGAAGGCACCGTGGGCAAGCGGGTCGACGTTGGACCAGGCACCTCTCCTGTGTGGCACCGAGAACATCCCGGCGCCTCCCGAGGTGACCGAGTCCTTCCTGGTCATCGTCGAGGAGGCTCCTCGAAAGGCTTCGCGATGGCCTCGTGGGCTTTGCGACCTCTACGAGCGCCCCGGTGTCGTAGGAGCGCGCATACCAAACACACGGTTTTCTTACAAACGACGAGGCCCGCGAAAAATCGTTCTTGTCCGGGCCCGCATGGAAGGTCGTGGAGCAGGCGAACTCACCTTTGCTGAGCGGGTTCGGGTTCTTTTCGACGCGGGGCGTCACAAGACGATTGCGACATTACGGGCCGACGGCTCAGTCTGCACCGTCTTCGTCGCCGAGCGCTCACCCGCTCACTGTGCTTATCGGACTGTGTCAGCGCATGATCTCGACGAGGAGAATCCACGCGTCGGTCACACCGGAGATGAGGCAGAGAATGGTAGAAGTCAGTTCAATCCAGATTCCGCCGGTGACTCCCGCCGCCAGCATCACTCCACCCACGACGGCCGCCAGGACCGGAAGCAGACCGACGCTCACCCGGGACAGGTACTCGTAACGCGGGCGTTCCCGAGCGGCGAGTCGAGCGCTCCACAAAATTCTGCTGACCGCTGCCAAAACGACGAGGGCCACGACCGTGAACTCGACTCCCACCGCCCGAAAACTTGACTGGGGACTCGTGCCCAGCAGTCCCGTGATCACGGGATACAGCAGAAGAACGAGGGCCTCCCCCGCTCGCCCGGCCAAACCGGTGCCGGCGAGAATCTGGGACAGATTGATGGACAGGGCCACGAAGACGAGTCCCGTCAGTGCCGCACTAACTCCGGCCTGAGCGGCGAAGAGTGCCTGCCAGCTCCCGAGTGTCATCGCCACGACGCTCGACACGAGGGGCTCACCACGTCGCTCTAGGGCACGACGACGAATCGAACGGTGTCGGTGACCGCGGTGCCCCCGGATTCGGAACCGGCCATCACCACGACGTTGTCGCCACTGCGAGCGATACCCCGTTCCACGAGGTCCTTTACCGCCACGTCACAGAGGGCGTCAATGTCCTGAGCCGGGTCCACCACCACGTGATCGATCCCCCACGACGTGCGCAGCTGGCGAGACGTCTTCTCACTCGGCGAGATCGCCACGATGGGCATGGGAGGGCGGAACCGGGAGATGGCGCGCGCCGTCCAACCCGAACGGGTGCACGCCACGATCGCCACGGCATTTTCTTCCATGGCGGCTCGCCACGCAGCCCCCGAGATAGCGGCCGTGATCCGGTGAGCCTGGGAGTCGTGCGCGAAGTTACGCAGTTCGAGTGACTCGCCCCACAAGGCGTTGTTGAAGGACGCTTCGGCCCGACGAACGATTCGATCCATCGTGGTCACGGTGGCCACGGGGTCGTCTCCGATCGCCGTCTCTCCCGACAGCATGACGCAACTCGCTCCGTCCAACACGGCGTTCGCCACGTCGGTCACCTCGGCTCTCGTCGGAACCTGCGCGTGAGTCATCGACTCCAACATCTGCGTCGCCACCACCACGGGTCGCCCACCCCGGATGCCGTGGCGCACAATCAGTTTCTGCATGTGGGGCACCTCTTCGATGGGCAAGCGAACGCCCATGTCCCCTCGAGCGACCATGATCGAGTCACTCGCGTCGACGATCTGATCCAAATTCTCGATACCCTCCGGGGTCTCGATCTTGGCCATCATCATCACGTCCGGACGATTGAGGACTTCGCGCACGTTGATCATGTCTTGACCCGAGCGCACGAACGAGACCGCCAGGATGTCAAAGTCCTCAGTGCGCAGGGCCTCAAGTCGAGCCCGGTCATCCGGAGTCGGCAGGGAGTCGTTCATAATGGACGACGGGAGCGACAGTCCGGGCTTACCCATCACCGGACCCGCTGAGGTCACGTGAGTAGTCACGACCTCGCCGACCTCGCTCACCATTAACGAAACGCCACCGTCGCCGATGTGCACCCGATCTCCACTACGGAGCAAATTAAGGACACCCTCGCGCTCCACGTAAATCCGCTCGGCGCTCGACGTTTCGCCGAAACCTTCCACGAGTTCCACCGTCGTGCCGGCGTTCAGCACGACGGGAGACGTGCCAAAGGAGCCCGCGCGAATCTTCGGGCCGGGGATGTCGATCATGATTCCGATATCGGGGGCGATGGCGCGAACCCGCCTCAGACGCTCGAGCGACGAGGGGATATCCCCGTGAGCCATCGACAGACGAAAGACGTCAACGCCCGCCTCCACCAACCGCCGTAAGGTGTCAGCCCCCTCGGAGGCTGGGCCAATGGTGGCTACGATCCGAGTGCGGCGCACAGTATTCCCTTCGTCGACGTCGTCTTAGTTTACCGAGGTTGTGAGGGGGGTCCCTGGGGGTCACCGCGGCGCGGAATCACGACGTCGACGCCGTCGATGTTGACCACCGTCACTCCGATTCCGTAGCTCTCCTCGAGTTCTTTCGAGCGCACGACGTCTCGCGCGGGACCGTCCTGGCGAACGCGGCCCTCGCTCAGCAGAATCAATCGATCGGCGAATTGACCAGCCAAAGTCAAGTCGTGAAGAGTGGCGAGCACGGTCAGTCCGCACTCGAGGACTTCGCGGTGCAGCAGTTCCAAGAGAGTCATTTGGTGGCGCACGTCGAGACCCGTCGTCGGCTCGTCGAGCACCACGACGGTGGTGCTCTGGGCCAGCGCTCGAGCGAGAATCATGCGTTGGCGCTCACCACCCGAGAGACTCCCGGCGTCCCGGGTGAGAAACGGAGTGAGACCCACTCGTTCACACACCTCCGCGGTGATGCGTCGATCTCCTTGACTCGGGGCGCGCATGACCCCGTGATAGGGAACCCGGCCGAGGGCCACGTAGTCGAGGACCGTCATTCCGGAGGGAATCTCGGGGTGCTGGGGAACGTAGGCGATCCGTCGGGCGCGCTCTCGTTCGCTCATCGTGGAGACGTCCTCTCCCCCGATGGTGACCCGACCCTCATCGGGCCTCAGAAGTCCGGCCACCACCTTCACGAGGGTCGTCTTGCCCGCTCCGTTCGCCCCCACGATCGTGCACCACTGGGCGGGCTCGAGGGACAGCGTGACGTCGCCCACCAGGGTGGCCTTGTGGACCTTCACGCTCACGTGGGAGATGTCAATCACGTCGATCTACGCCAACTCAAAATCACCACGAAGATGGGTGCGCCGATCAACGCCGTCACGACTCCCAGAGGTAACTCGGAGGGAGCCATGACGGTGCGCGCCACCGTGTCGGCGAGCACCAAAAAGGCCGCTCCCAGGACCAGTGAGAGTGGCACGATGCGCCGATAACTCACGCCGACCATCAAGCGGATCGTGTGGGGAACGATGATGCCGACGAAGCCGATGAGTCCCGCCGCGGAGACGACGGCCGAGGTACCGAGAGACGCCGCCGCAATGACCGCCCATCGAACCTGACGTACCCGGATGCCTAACGACTGCGCCTCCTCCTCGCCCACGCTCAACACGTCAAGCGCCCTCGCCGCGAAGAGGCAGACGACGAGGCTCACCACGACGTAAGGAACGATGACGCCGACGGAGTGCCAACTCGCCCCGGCCAACGAGCCGAGGAGCCAGATGTACACGCGAGCGATGGATTGAGCGGAGGCCTGCTGTTGAAGGTAGGTCTGCGCACTAGTGAGAAGGGCCGACACCGCAACTCCGGCGAGCAGGAGGGTCGCGGGCGTTGAGCGAAGGCTCCGCCCCCCGATGGTCCACGTCGCGAGCACCGCGAGGAGGGCGCCAGAGAAGGCCAACCACGGCGTCCAGACCGGAATGGCGTTACCCACTCCCGTCCTCACGATGGCGAACGTCGCCCCGAGCCCCGCCCCGGCGGCCACGCCGAGGAGATAGGGGTCGGCCAGCGGATTTCGAAACACTCCCTGGTAACTCGCTCCCGCCGTCGCCAACATGGCCCCCGCGACGAGACCCAGAACCAACCGGGGGGCTCGTAGTTGCCACACAATGGTGGACTGGAGTGGTGTCAACGTGGAGTGACCCACCCCGAGATAGCTCAGGAGCGCCCCGAGAATTCGTGGAGTCGAGATCGGCGTAGGGCCGACCGCGAGACCCGTCGTGATGGCGATCAACAACGTGAGAGTGATGGCCCCCGAGACAACGACGAGACGCCGACGTCCCGGGGGCGATCCCGGAGCAATCACCCGAGTGACTTAGTCCACAAGCGCGAATCGGTGAGGGCGGCGCGCACGGCGTGGGCCAACTGGGCGACCAACTCGGTCAGTCGTGGTCCCCAACGAGACGCCACGTCATCGTTCAGGGCGACTACGTGCCCGTCGGTGACCGCCGCTACTCGAGAGAATCCCGCACGGTGAGCCACGCTCGCGGGACTGGCGTGACAGCACACCGTGTCGGCGAGGAAAATAATTTGGGGATTCGCGGCGACCACGTACTCAGCGTTGAGCTGGGGGTACCCGGCGTCCGCCGACGTGTTCTTCGGATCGGCGATGTTGACTGTTCCCATCCTCTTCAAGATGGATCCCACGAAGGTGCTACTCGTCACGGAGTAGAGAGTCGGGTCCAACTCGTAGTAGATCCGTGGCGAACGACCACGAACGTGGGGCACCGACGCTAACGAGGCCGTGATCGACGTCGACATGGACGCCACGAGCGCAGCGGCCTGACGAGTTCGCCCGAGGGCTGCTCCTAACGCCTCGATCTGGGAGTACGCCCCAGACAGAGTTGAAGGAGCCGACTGGTTCAATACCCTCACTCCGACGGCGCGAAGTTTTTCGGCAATCGAGTTCGCGTCGTAGGAGATCACCACGAGCGACGGCTTGACCCCCTTCGCTCCACAGGCCCCCAGCACTCCTTCAACGCTCGGACTAAACGCGTTGATTTTGAGGTGGGGAAGACCCACCGTCGGGTAGTTCGAGTCGGTGTCGACCGCCTTGACGTCGGGTCCAGCGCCGAGGGCGAACAACGTTTCGGTCGCCGTCGGTGACAGCGAGATGACGCAGGGTTGGGGGACAGTCCTCGCGGAGGACGTGGTGGAGACCCCGAGGGGGACCACCAGCGACGCCACCGCGAGGAGACCGGTGAGGCGCGTAAAGCGCAACATGGATTCTCCTTAGGTTTCGTCGAAGCAAAGAAAGGACGACGGATGGAGATCCGGCCGACCGCTCCATACCTCGAGAGCTGATCTGGGTACTACACCTGCGTCAGGCGACCTGGCTCTCGAGGGACGAACCCTCGTTACAGTTGCGGGACAGCGTCGGACTTTCACCGACTTCGCTGACGTGAGGCGACCTCAACCTACCACACGACTCTGGTTCCTACAGGTCCCACCACACGCACGCGAGAGGGGACGCTGTCGGGGCCTGAGCCGCGAAGAACTCCGCCACCTCACCCTCGCGCTCGGGACCGAGACAGAGGCGAATTCTCATGAAGTGCGCGGCTTGTTCGGGGGTTTGCTCTCGTCGCATCACCCCGTCAAAGAGTTCAACGTGAGGCTCAAAGCCCGCCTCTCGAACAACCACCGCGAAATCGTCATGGTGAGGCCCGTCGGGCCGTTCGAGGTCCCAGAAGTGCTTCCAGGCGGGGGCCATCGTGGCGAGCGGATGCGACTGGGGCATCTCGATTACCACTCGCCGACGCGCCTTCTCGCTGAGCGAGGTGACGAACGGGACGATGTCAGCAACGTTGTACACCACGTGGTGACTCACCGCCACGTCGCACACGGGGATCTGGTCGGCCACCGCCGGAAAGAACCCCTCGACGACCTCGCTTGTCACCCCTCGTTCGCGAGCGTTAGCGGTGAACATCTCCAGCATCTCTCCCTGGTGGTCTACTCCGACGACCAGGGAGGCGGGCGGAGTCAGCGCGAAGGCGGCGATGCCTCCCCCGCACCCGACGTCGAGCACCGACCCTTGGGCGGAGAGGACTTCCCTCGCACGCTCGTGAGAGGGTGAATCGGGAATGACCGCGGGGAGTTGGAACAACACCGGTGGGTGAATCCACGGGCTCTCTGGCGCCTGTCGAAGGATCTCCTCGGGAATCGCCCAGGCCGCCAGAGACTCCGCCCACGAGTCAGCCCGACTCACGAAGAATGCCCGGCGCAGCGTTCCTCGACGGGAATCCCGGCGAGAGCCTGCTCAATGTGTTGTCCACATCCCGACCAGGTGGGCTTGGAGCACTCGGGGCACATCACTTGTTGACACATACGGTGTTTCTCCGTCGTTGGTGGGTCATTTAGGCCAGTTGCAGGAACAACTTTTGCAACTGTTGGGTCGCGTCGGCTTGGTAGTCCCCGGGATTGAGGATGCACTCTTGGAGTTTGGACGCGATGAGGGTGAAGGCGGCGGTATGTACCGCTTTGGACACGGCGGACATCTGGGTGACCACGTCGGGACACGGTCGGCCCTCCTCGAGCATCCTCACGACCGCGTTCAGCTGACCGCTCGCTCGCTTCACTCGCTTGATTAACGCCGCCATCTGCTCCTCGTCCGCGAGTGAAGCGGTCTGGACCGGAGCACTGAGAGTCTTTTTGGTCGTCATACCCCTTAGGGTATCAGTCAGACGACGAATGTCGTCCTACATTTGCTCCGGCGCGGCGATGCCGAGCAGGGCGAGGCCCTGGGCGAGCGTCCGCGCGGTGAGCTCGGCGAGGGCCAGGCGAGACTCTCGAACACCCTCGGGAGCGTTCAACACGGGACACTCTTCGTAAAACGTACTGAAGCGCTGAGCAACGTCGAACAGGTAGGAACACAGGCGGTGGGGCTGTGACGTGCGAACCGTGGCCTCGACGGCGTCGGGCCACCCGAGAAGTCCAAGGGCGAGGGCCCGCTCGGAGGGCTCGTGTAGGAGAGGAGTCACGTGAGGGGCCCGTTCGATTCCGGCGCGCCGAAAGAGGGCACGAATTCTCGCGTGCGCGTACTGCAAATACGGTCCGGTGTCGCCTTCGGCGGAGATCATCCGGTCGAGATCAAAGACGTAGTCGCGCAGACGGTCGGTCGACAAGTCGGCGTATTTAATCGCCGCTCTCGCAACGTCGCGGGCCAAACTCTCCGCTTCCTCAACGCCGATCTCGGGTCGCCGTGCCGTCACTTCTCGTCGGGCCGCCTCGGTAGCGTCGTCCAGTAGCGCGATGAGTTTTACGGTCTCTCCGGTCCGGGACTTGAACATCTTGCGGTCGGGCCCGAGAACGCTCCCGAAGGCGACGTGCTCGCAGTGAACCCACTCGGGCAACCAGCCGGCGAGACGAGCGACGGAAAAGACCATCTGGAAGTGCTGGCTCTGGGGAGAACCCACCACGTAGTAGATCTCGTCGGCGCCCAGTCGCCCCACGCGATCGCGCACCGCGGCGAGGTCGGTAGCGGCGTAGCCGAATCCATCGTCGCTCTTTCTCACGATGAGGGGCTGGGGTTCGCCGTCGCGACCGACGAACCCGGGCGGAAAGACGCACTGGGCGCCCTCACTTTCAACGAGGAGGTCTTTCGCGGCGAGGTCGTGGAGAACGGACTCCAAGTCGTCGTTGTAGGCGGACTCGCCCACGACGTCCGCCGCAGTCAACTCCACGTCGAGCGCCTCGTACACCTCGCTGAAGTACGCCACCGACTGGTCGACCAGGATTTGCCACAGTCGACGGGTCTCCTCGTCCCCACTCTGGAGCGACACGACTCTCGCCCGGCTACGTTCGCGAAAGGTCTCGTCCGCGTCGAACTTGGCGCGAGCCGCCCGGTAGAAACTGTCGAGGTCGCCCACCGATAGTGACGCCACGGCCTCGGCCTCCCCTAAATCGAGCAGGTGCTCGATCAACATCCCAAAGGGGGTACCCCAATCGCCGACGTGGTTGCGCGCAATCACTTCGTCGCCGAGGAATCGGTGGAGTCGAGCCAAACTGTCCCCGATCACCGTGCTGCGAAGGTGTCCAACGTGCATCTCCTTGGCGACGTTGGGTGCGGAGTAATCGATGACCACTCGACGCGCTGACCGACGCTCGACACCGAGTCGTTCGTTCGACAGAAGATCCACCAGGCGCTGACTCATCTCGTCCACGCTCACCACCACGTTGATGAAACCCGGACCAGCAATCTCGACTCGGGCCAGATCGGCGATGTCGAGAACGTCGATCACTCGCTGGGCTACCTCACGGGGACTCTGTCCCAACACTTTCGCCAGACCGAGAGCTCCGTTGGCCTGAAAGTCGGCGTGTTCGGAAGGGCGAAGGACGGGGTCAGCGCCCGGACTCACAGCGTCGAAGGCTCGAGAAAGTCGTTCCTCGAGGGCGGCGTAAAGAGAACTCACTTCCGTAGTCTCCCATCTCTTCGGACTCGTCCGACGCCCCCTCGCGAATGGGGGCAGAATGGAGGGATGGCTGACTCCCTTGACTCCTTTGGATCTCGTTCCTCATTTCGCGTCGGTACTCGCGAGCTGACCTACTACTCGCTGCGCGCCGAACGTCTCGTGGAGTTGGGCGCTGATCGCCTGCCCTTCGCCGTCAAAGTTCTCCTCGAGAACCTCCTTCGACACGAGGACGGGGTCAAGGTCACGGCCGCCGACATCGAGGCCGTTGCTCGCTGGGCCGACGCCCCCGAGCGGCACGGGGAGGCCGCGGGTGACGACGCCCACGAGATTGCCTTCACCCCCGAGAGAGTTCTCATGCAGGACTTCACCGGAGTCCCGGCCGTCGTCGACTTGGCCTCACTTCGCGACGCCATCATCGAACTCGGGGGCGACCCGGCGAAGATCAACCCCCTCGTACCCGTCGAACTCGTCATCGACCACTCCATCATCCTCGAGCGCACGGGCACTCCGGAGAGTTACGAAGAGAACGTCACCGTCGAGTATCAGCGCAACCTCGAGCGCTACACCTTCTTGAAGTGGGCCCAGAACTCCTTCAGCCAGTTCCGAGTAGTACCTCCGGGCATGGGCATCTGTCACCAAGTCAATCTCGAACACCTCGCCCGGGTCGTCTTCGACCACGACGGCGTGGCGTACCCCGACACCGTCGTGGGAACGGACTCTCACACCACGATGGTCAACGGTCTCGGGGTGCTCGGCTGGGGCGTCGGCGGTATCGAGGCGGAGGCCGCCATGCTGGGTCAGCCGACCTCGATGCTCATTCCACCCGTCGTCGGACTGCGACTCTCCGGCTCGCCCCGCGAGGGCGTCACTGCCACCGACGTTGTCCTCACCATCACCCAGCTGCTTCGTCAGCGTGGGGTCGTCGGCAAGTTCGTCGAGGCCTACGGACCGGGAGTGGGTTCGCTCTCGCTCGAAACTCGAGCGACCATCGCGAACATGACTCCGGAGTTCGGCGCCACGTGCACCATCTTCCCCATCGACCACGTCACCATCGACTACCTCGCCTTTACGGGGCGAAGCGCAGAGCACCTCGAGCTCGTCGAGTCCTACGCCAAGGCTCAGGGCATCTGGCATTCCGACGAGTCCGCGGAACCGGTCTTCTCCGAGGTAGTGGAACTCGACCTCTCGAGCGTGGGTCCCTCCATGGCTGGTCCGAAGCGTCCCCAGGACCGCGTCGAACTCAGTGGCGTTCGTGACGCCTTCCACGCCGCCCTCGGAAGGGACGTGAAGGAAGTTCAGGGACTTGACGCCGCCGAGTCACTTCGCGACGGCGCCGTGACCGTGGCCGCTATCACCTCGTGCACCAACACCTCTAACCCCTCGGTCCTCGTGGCCGCGGGACTCGTGGCGAAGAAGGCCCGGGAACGGGGACTGACGACCAAGCCCTGGGTGAAGACCTCACTCGCCCCGGGGTCACGAGTGGTGATGGACTACCTCGAACGAGCGGGACTCGTCGACGCGCTGGACGGCCTCGGGTTCTACCTCGCTGGCTACGGATGCACCACCTGCATCGGTAACACCGGCCCGCTGCTCTCGGGAGTTTCAGAGGCGGTGAGTGAACACGATCTCTCCGTGGTCTCGGTGCTCTCGGGAAACCGAAACTTCGAGGGTCGCATTCACCCGGACGTGAAGCAGAACTTCCTCGCGTCCCCGCCCCTGGTGGTCGCTTTCGCGCTCGCCGGCACGGTGGACATCGATCTCACCCGCGACCCCCTCGGGACCGGTTCAGACGGTAGCCCGGTGTACCTCGCCGACATCTGGCCGAGTGACCAAGAAGTGGCCGACGCGGTGCGGGCCTCCATCACACCGGACATGTTCAAGACTCGTTACGCCAGCGCCTTCGGCGGCGACGACCGGTGGCAGGAGATTCCCGCGACCAACGCCCAGACCTACGACTGGCAGCCGGCCTCGACCTACGTCAAGCGGGCCCCGTTCTTCGACGGCATGACGATGGAACCGGGCACCGTCGGTGACGTACACGGCGCCCGAGTGCTCGCGAAACTCGCCGACTCGGTCACGACCGACCACATCTCTCCTGCGGGCAACATCCGAGCCACGACTCCAGCTGGTCAATACCTCATTGACGGGGGCGTCACCGCTCAGGACTTCAACTCCTATGGAGCTCGACGCGGAAACTTCGAAGTGATGGTGCGCGGAACCTTCGCCAACATTCGCCTGCGTAACCAGGTCGCCCCGGGGACTGAGGGTGGAGTCACACTGAAGTTCCCTGAGGGCACTCCCCTCTCCATCTTCGACGCCGCCATGGCCTACCAGGCCGAAGGGACGCCCCTCGTCATTCTCGCGGGCAAGGAGTACGGTTCGGGATCCAGCCGAGACTGGGCCGCCAAGGGAACCAAGTTGCTCGGAGTCTCAGCCGTGTTGGCCGAGAGTTTCGAGCGAATTCACCGTTCCAACCTGGTCGGGATGGGGGTGCTGCCGTTGCAGTTCCTCCCCGGTGAGTCCGCGCAGAGCCACGATCTCGACGGTACGGAGGTGTTCGACGTCGAAGGGCTCGAACCCCTCAACGTCGGGAACGTCGTACCCCGGGTTCGAGTTCGGGCGACTCGACTGAACGGAGAGGTTCACGAGTTCGACGCTCGCCTGCGAATCGACACCCCCACGGAGGCTGAGTACTACCGTCACGGCGGAGTACTCAACTTCGTCCTTCGCCAGCTGGCGCGCCCCTAGTCGGCCACCGCGTTCACAGCTTCGTCGACGGAGTCGAAGAGACCCACGTCGACGAGAGAGGACTGGCTGCGCACTCGTCGCACCACGTCCGCGCTCGGTCGCGCGAGGGCCAGGGACACGGACTCGTGAGCGAGGTCGTGGTGCACGTCGTCGAGCAGTCGCAGTCCGGTGAAGTCGATGTCCACCATCGCGGCGGCGTCGAGGACCACGTGACGGGTGTCGGGCCGATCGTGCAGAGCCTGGTGAACGAGACGCCGAAACTGGGAGGCGTTAGCGAAGAAGAGGTCGTGGTCGAAGAGGAGTACGGCGACGTGATCCACTCGCGCCACGCCGGAAACTGTCACGGGCTCCCACGAGGTGGACCCTGGCCGACGCCCCATCTCGACGAGGTGGGGCCGCGCCGAGCGCCACATGTGAGCCCCAATCGCGAGCGCGACGGCGACCCCGAGTCCCGTCTCCACTCCCCAGCCCACCACGCCGACGGTGGCGACGAGGGCCAGTAGCGCTTCGACTCGGCTCACTCGCCAAATTGCGCGGAACTGCGTGACCTTGATGAGTCGCGCGGCCACGAACGTGAGAACTCCCGAAAGCGACGCCAGGGGAACCCATCTCACCACTCCCACTCCGGGAAGGAGGGCGAGGGCGATGAGCGCCGCCACGAGCCCGGACACCTTGGTCCGGCCCCCGGCCAGAATGGTCACACTGGTGCGCGCCGGCGAGGCATCCACGGGAATGGAGCCCGCGAGACCCGCCACCAGATTGGACCAGCCCACTCCGAAGAAGTCCCGACTTAAGTCGTCGTCGATTCCCAGTTCGTCGGCGGTCGTGCGAGCCGTCGCGCCCGTTTGACTCATGATGACAATGACCAGCGTCAACGACGTCACGACGACGACGCCGAGGTCGGCGACGTGGAATTGGCCGAGTCGCCACTCAACAAATCCCACCGACACCGTTCCCAGCGTCTGAACCCCGCGATGCTCGAGACCCCCGAGAGAGCTCACGAGTGCTCCGCCCACCACGGCGACGAGGGCCCAGGGAAGGCGGGGGTTCCACTTCTCACCGAGCACCATGACGAGCACTGTTGCGAGACCGAGACCGAGGGACCACCCACTCACGTGAGACCACTGGTGGACCCACTGACTCACCCGGTCGACGACGGACTCTCCCCCCGAACTCACGCCCGACAAGTGGCCCAGTTGGTGAACGATGATGATGACTCCGATGCCCGCCATGAAGCCGGTGACGATCGGTAGGGAGAGGATGTCCGCGAGCCACCCCCACCTCAACCACCCGATGACGATGAGGAGCAGTCCCGTGACGACGGCCGTCGCGGCGACGAGGGCGAGGTAGTTGGACGATTGGGGGGCGGCCAGACGGACCAGGGCCACGGCGAAGAGAGGAGCAATGGTGGAGTCGGCCCCCACCGAGACGACCGGGTGACTGCCCGCGACGACGAACGCGAGGGTCGCCGCGATGAACGCCACCAGTCCCACGTAGGGGGGAACGTCAGCCAGTTGTGCGGTCGCAATCTGCTCGGGCACCGCAATGGCCACGAGAGCAATTCCCGCCACCACCTGTAGTGCCACGTTTCTTCGAGTAACCCCCTCGAAGAGTCGAGTGAGGTCACCTCTCGTCACCCGTTGGGCGATGGGTGTTCGTTCGGCGGAAGTACTCACGGGCCCACCCTAGAACCGGGCGCCCAGCGAAGGGAGTTACGCCGTCACGACCCGACGAAACCCCTCCGCGAATCTCCCGGAGGCCAGTCCCGCCGCGTCGGCCGTGGCCGACGCCCAGGCTCGCACCATCTCGTCGAGGTCCTCTCGCCCGCCCACTTGAGAGACGTGGCGCTTTAAGGCGGCGAGCTTGCGCTCCACGGTGTCGGTAATGTCCACCGCGAAACCGTTGACTCCTCCACCCACCCACACTTCGGGTACCACGTGAGGCTCAAGACCCTCAGAAAGAAGTTCGGGAAAGGCGTGGGGATTTCGAGCGTCGGGATACACCGCGCGCAGGGTCGCCTCTCCGGCGGCCAGGTGGTCCGGGTGTGACGCGAAGATTCTCTCCCAGTTTCTCTCCGGATTCTGCGTGAGTACGAGGTCCGGGCGCCAGCGCCGAATGACCCGAGCAATGTCACGCCGCAAGTCCAGCGTCACTTCTACGCGTCCGTCGGGGTAGTGCAGAAAGGTGAGATCTCTGACGCCGAGTTCGGCGGCCGCGGCCGTTTGCTCAGCCTCTCGCTCCCGAGCGCGCTCCTCGTTCGTGGTGGTCGAGGAGTCCCCGCCGGCGTCACCCGACGTCACGAGGCAGTACGCCACGGCGACACCATCACCGGTCAAGCGGGCAATTGTCCCCGCCATCCCAAAGTCAATATCGTCCGGGTGGGCCACCACCGCGAGGGCCCGTCGGCGCTCCGCGTTGGCCTCGTAGAGTTCCACCTCACTCACCCGACTCCTCCTTCGTAGGGTCCCACGCCGCCAGATCGCGCAAGTGGGGATTATTCGAGAACACTTCGACAATCGGACGCTTCAGCCCGAGTCGCTTCATGATGATTTCGGCCTCGATGACTTGATTCCAGAGCAACAGCGACACGACGACACCCGTCTTGCCCGCGCGCGCGGTGCGACCTGAGCGGTGCAGGTACGCCTTGTGATCTTCGGGGGGATCGAAGTGGATTACACAGTCCACCCCGTCGATGTGAAGGCCCCGGGCCGCGACGTCGGTCGCTACGAGGACCCTCAGCTTGTCGTTTCCGAAGTCGGCCAGGGTCTTTTCTCGCTGAGTCTGTCGAAGGTCGCCGTGGATGGCGCCCGTGTCGACGCCCTCTTTTTGCAACTGCTCGACGAGTCGATCGGCCCCGCGCTTGGTGCGACAGAAGATGATCGTCTTGTCCATCGATTGACAAATGGCCGCCACAACCTTGATCCGGTCCATCTGGTGAACCTGAAG
This sequence comes from Actinomycetes bacterium, assembly GCA_021826255.1. GTDB lineage: Bacteria > Actinomycetota > Acidimicrobiia > Acidimicrobiales > RAAP-2 > RAAP-2. The sequence goes on along the minus strand of JAKBAZ010000005.1, from coordinate 2,879 downwards.
AAAGTGGTGAACCATCGCGTTGACCGTCTGGGAGTTCGAGACAACCTCGTGAAAGACGGGATCGGTGAGATAACGCTGAACGAGACGGTCCACCGCTCCGTCGAGAGTGGCCGAAAAGAGCAGGGTCTGGTGGGGTCGCTCGGCGATGCGACGAAGAACCCACTCCACCTGGGGCATGAAACCCATGTCCGCCATTCGGTCCGCCTCGTCGAGGACGAGCACGTCGAGACCGGCCACACTGAGTTCCCCGCGATCACCGAGGTCGATGAGTCGACCCGGAGTAGCGATGATGACGTCTGAACCGTTGCGCAGAGACTTAATCTGCTTCTCGATGTCCGCCCCGCCGTAGACGGCGTTGACGTGGAGACCGAGGGCCCGACCGAGGGGTTGGAGAACGTCGAAGACCTGAACCGCGAGTTCCCGGGTGGGCACCAACACGAGGCCCCGCGGAGCCGCTGGTCCGTCACTCGTTCTGGTCCCCGAGTCGGCGATTCGTTGAAGCAGCGGGAGCCCAAAACCCAAGGTCTTGCCCGAACCCGTCTTCGCCTTACCGCAGACGTCTCGACCGGCGAGCGCGTCGTGAATCGTCATCGCCTGAATGGCGAAGGCGGTCTTGATTCCCTGGGACTCGAGAACGGCGCAGAGGTCTGCTCGAACTCCGAGCTCTTGAAAAGTTTGCAGCGAGTCGTACGACTCGGCCGCTGACGCGGGAGAGGATTCCATAGTCACAGTCATTTCCGGTCGGACCCAGAACCATCGATGACGTGAGAGGGGCCCCAGCCACTCTTGGGCTGCACTACGTAGTCTAGGGTCGTGTCAGCCCCCACCACGACGAGGTGAACGATGTCGAGACTCAACCCCGGAGACGCTGCTCCCCACTTCACCCTCCCCGACCAGAGCGGGGCTCCCTTCACTCTGGGCGACGTCGTCGGGGCCCGAACCCTGTTGTACTTCTACCCCGAAGACGACACTCCGGGATGCACCACCGAGGCGTGCGGGTTCAATGACGAACTCTCAACCCTCAACTCTCTCACCATCCGAGTCGTCGGTGTCTCACCGGATAGCCCGGAACGTCACCGCGCGTTTCGTGAGAAGTACGGACTGAACTTCACGCTGCTGAGTGACCCGGAGAAGACCGTGCTCGCGGCCTACGGGGCCTGGGGTGAAAAGATGATGTACGGCAAAAAGGTCACCGGCGTCATCCGTTCCACGTTCCTCATCAGTAGCGAGGGGATCATCGAACGGGCGTGGTACAACGTCAAGGCGACCGGCCACGTCGCACGAGTACTCCGCGAGTTGACCGCTTAGCGCGAGTGCTTACCTCGTCCACTCGGGCGCGAGGTGGATGAGGAACTCGGTGAACCCCCGTGACGACGAATCGTGCGGATGCGGTTCCAGAAAAACGCGGCGATCGCCAGGACGATGAGGACGATGATGGGCGTCTGGAAGAGGTGGACGTCGTGGCTGATCTTGTTCCAACTACTTCCCGCGCTGTAGCCGAGTCCGGACAAGAGGGCCACCCACCCCGCTGAACCGACGAGGGTCATCCAAAAGAAGTGACGACGGCGCATCTCTGCCAGGCCCGCCGGGAGGGATATCACAGTTCGAACGACCGGAATGAAGCGCCCCACGAGGACCGAGATGTCCCCGAATCGATTGAACCAACGCTCCGACACGTCGAGATCGTGGTGGGTAAGTAAGACCCACTTGCCGTACCGGTCAACGAGGGGTCGCCCAAGGTAGCGCCCGACTTCGTAAGCGATGACGGACCCGACGAGGGACCCGAGGGTTCCGAGCACAATGACCCAGACCAGTGAAAAATGGGCCGATCCGGCGACCGCCGTCGTGGAGTACGCGCCCGCGAAGCCGAAGGTCACCTCCGAGGGGATGGGAACCAGGGCCGATTCGGCCGCGGCGAGGAGAAAGAGCGCCCAGTAGCCGTAGTGCTGAATGAATGAGGACATCCCCCCATTCTGGCCGATGGGCGAGCGGCCCCTCCGTCGAGCCGAGGCTTCGAGAGTGAATTCTTACAATTGGTGACTCGAGCACCAGTACGTCGTTCGACCCCCAATGGTCTCCACTCTCATCTCTCCCCCGTCGCGGGGACAGAGTCCCCCGGGGTGTCGAGAGTCCATGTGATCGCCCGTGTGAGAGCCTCCCCGTCGACTGAGAGTCCGGAGAGTAAATCGAAGGTGGCGCCACAGGCGAGCTCGAGCGTCCTCATCGAGACGCCCGACTGGAGTACGTGGGTCGATGCCCGCTCGAAAGAGCATCTCGTCCGCGAGGAGGTTGCCGACGCCGGCGAGTCGGGACTGGTCGAGCAGACGCGCCTTAAGGGCTGGCCCGTCGCCGCGCTCCACGTGGAGGGCCTGGTTGAATTCGGTGCGCGTGAGGGTCATCACGTCCGGACCTAAGTCGGTGAGATCAGGGTCCACCAGCACTCGAGCTAATCGACGCGGATCGTGGAGAAGAAGTCGGCGTCCGTCGTCGAGTTCTACTCCGGCTCGTATCCACTCCTCGCGAAACGTGTGGGGTCCGTAGAAGAGCCCTTCGACTCCCGCTCGAGAGTCGAGGAGGAGAACTCCAGTCATGCCAAATCGCCAGCCGAGTCTCGGTCCGTCAGTCTCTAACCACATCAACTTTCCTCGACGCCCGGTACCCGTGATGCGCCGCTGTTGCACCGCTCGAGACCAGGTCTCGCGGGACGCGAGGTGCTTCGCGGCGTAGGAGTCGGCGAACCCGTCTCGAACGCGAGCGCCCACGACCGAGTCGGCCAGACGGCGATACGACTCCACTTCGAGCACTTCGGGCACGGGGGCAGGCTAGCGCCTGGCCCGTCGTCACTAAAGTTGAACAATGGCCCTCGATAAACCGCAATG
>JAKBAZ010000129.1 GCA_021826255.1 Actinomycetes bacterium | reverse complement strand
GTCGATGAGTAACCCCGCGACTGAGACCTTCACTCTGGCCTCGAACGTGGTGTACCGCGAGGGTGGTAAGACGGTCACGGCCGCCGCGGTCGCGATTGGTGACGTGGTGCAGGTCACGGCGTCGGCACAGTCTCCCACCAGCGTGACGCTCGTTCGCGTCCTCAACACCGCGTTGATCGGGCGGGTGACGGCGATCAACGGCGCGACGCTCACCGTGCTCAGCCACAACCGCCTCGTGACCATCACGACGACCGCCTCCACCATCTTCCGGCGAGCTGATCTGCTCTCCTCGTTGCAGGCGATCCACGTGGGTACCTTCGTGGTCGCCGTGGGACCGGCCACTCCGTTGTCGCCTTCCTCGATGACGGCGCAAAAGGTGTTCATTGGGCGCTGGGACAACCCGGGTCTCGAGCACTGGCGCTGGTACTAAGCGCTTCGTTGAGAGGGCGGGCAGTCGGCGGGCGGTAGCCTCGTCGGGTGCCCGCCCTCTCTCATCACATTCCGAGCGTGCGCTGGAGTGCCTCGGGCCCTTGGCAACCCCGTCCACAGACCTGGGGGCCGCTGCTCGGAGGGTTGGCGCTCTTCGGACTCGGTGAGGGATTGCTCGTCGATTCGCGACTCGGAGCTTCACCCTGGACGGTATTCGCCGAGGGGGTGAGTCGGCATCTCCACCTCTCTCTCGGGCTGACGACGGCCCTGATTTCCGGTGTGGTCCTCTTGGCGTGGTGGCCGCTTCGCGAGCGTCCGGGGCTCGGCACCGTGGCAAATCTGGTCGTGATCGCCCTCGTTCTCCAGGTGACCGTCTCGTGGATTCACCCCGCGTCGACGATCCCGGTTCGAGGACTCTTTGTTGTCGCCGGCGTCACGGTCATCGGGCTCGGGAGCGCTCTCTACCTCACTTGTCGCATGGGTCCGGGTCCCCGAGACGGGCTTATGACCTCACTCCATCGACGTTGGGGCGTGAGCGTGGTCTACGTTCGGGCGGGCCTCGAAGTCAGTGTGTTGACGATGGGGTGGCTGCTCGGGGGCGTGGCCGGAGTGGGGACGGCGCTGTTCGCGGGCGGCATCGGCGTCGCCCTCGGACTCGCGTTACGTCTCATCGACCGCTGGGCGGGGCTCTCCGCGTGATTCCCACGTCCCACCTCGTTCCCTTCGTGCTCGCCTCGATGGTGATCATCATCGTTCCTGGTCCGAGCGTGCTGTTCACCCTGGCGCGAGCGGTCGCCTGGGGTCGAACGGTCGCCGTGCTGACCGTGCTCGGGAACTCGCTCGGCACCCTGCTCTTGTCCGGCCTCGTCGCCCTTGGTCTAGGCCCTCTTCTGCAGCGTTACACCTCGCTCTCGAGAGTCATTCAGGTGGCAGGCGGGCTGTACTTGGTGTACCTCGGAATCGAGGCACTGCGCCATCGTCGCCGTCACGCGGCCGCCATGGTGGAGACGTCCGAGGATCGCCCCTCTCGGGGCCGCATTGTTCGTCAGGGCTTTACCGTCGGTGTCTTGAATCCCAAGTCGCTCGTGTTCTTCGCCGCAATCTTTCCCCACTTCGTCGACCGCGGCCGGGGCTCGGTGACTCTCCAACTCGTTGTTCTCGGGGTCCTCTTCTCCGTGATGGCCTTCTGTTCCGACTCGACTTGGGGCATTGTCGCGGGCACCGCTCGTCAGTGGTTGGCGGGAGATCCGCGACGATTGGTGACACTTCGCACTATCGGTGGGGTCGTCATGTGCGCCCTCGGTGTGAGCATTCTGGGGGCGGCACTCGGTCTCTAGGGGCGGCTCCCTACACTGGCTCCCTTAAAGGAGTGGCGAATGAGCATGCACGGTGGCGGTCGTATGGGGATGAAGTCCATGACGAAGGACCGAGACGTTCTCGAACGATCCGTCGCCCCCGGCACTCTGCGGCGGATCATCGAGTTCGCTCGACAGTACCGTCGGACTCTTGGTGTTTTCTTCGTCGCCGTCGTGGCCGACGCCATCGTGAGTTCGGTCGCCCCCCTGCTCCTGCGAGCCATCGTGGACCAGGGCATCGCCCGTCATCGAGAAGGTCTGGTGATTGGACTGGCCCTCGCCACGGCCGCCCTGGCGGTGGCCGACGCCGGGCTGTCGCTCGTGGAGCGGAGGATCTCGTCGCGAATCGGCGAGGGCATCATCTTTGATCTGCGCTCTCGCGTCTTTCGCCACATCCAGCGAATGCCCGTGGCGTTCTTCTCGCGCACCCAAACGGGAGCTCTGATTTCTCGACTGAACAACGACGTCATCGGGGCTCAACAAGCCTTCACCGACATCTTTTCTAACGTGGTGGGTAACGTCGTTCTGCTCGCCATCACTCTGGGCGTCATGCTCACGTTGTCGTGGCAGATCACCCTCGTCGCACTCCTTTTGCTTCCCGCATTCTTGTTGCCCGCGCGTCGCGTGGGTCGACGACTCGGCGGAATGTTCCAAGAGGGGATGGAACTGAACGCCGAGATGAATATGGTGATGACCGAGCGTTTCAACGTGGCCGGAGCATCCCTCGTGAAACTCTACGGTCGACCCGAACAAGAAGCCAACTACTTCGATTCACGGGCTCGACGGGTCAGAGACATTGGTGTGCGTCAAGCGGTGTTCCAACGATTCTTCTTCATCGCTCTCGGTCTCGTCGCGTCCCTCGCCACCGCCTTCGCCTACGGCTTTGGCGGGGTTGCGGTGTTACACGGCTCTCTCCAGGTGGGCACACTGATCGCGATGACCGCTTATCTCACTCGGCTCTACGGACCCCTGACCCAAGTGTCGAACCTGCACGTGGACTACATGTCGGCCATCGTCAGTTTCGAACGTCTCTTCGAGGTTCTCGACCTCGAACCGATGATCAGCGAGCCGCCGTCTCCTCTCGCACTCCCTCCAGGGCCGTTGACGGTGGCCTTCTCTCACGTCGACTTTGACTATCCCGGGGCCGAGGAGGTCTCCCTCGCATCCCTCGAGGCCGTCGCGACCCTCGAGAAAACGGAGCGAGTGCGAGTCCTTCACGACGTGTCCTTCGAGGTCGCCCCGGGAACGATGACGGCACTCGTCGGTCCTAGTGGTGCCGGAAAGAGCACGCTCTCCAGTCTGGTCACTCGTCTCTACGACGTCAGCGCGGGCGCGGTGACTCTGAACGGGGTCGACGTGCGTGACGTTCTCCTCTCTGATCTGAACGCGGCGATCGGCGTCGTGACTCAAGACGCTCACCTGTTCCACGACACTCTGAGGTCGAACCTCCTCTACGCTCGCCCCGACGCTCCGGAGGCTGACGTCTGGGCCGCTCTGGAGGCGGCCCAGATTGCCGATCTCGTGCGAAGCCTTCCGCTCGGGCTCGACACCGTGGTGGGAGAGCGCGGGTATCGCCTCTCGGGTGGAGAGAAGCAGCGGGTGGCCCTCGCTCGGCTCATGTTGAAAGCACCGCGCATCGTGGTACTCGACGAGGCCACCGCCCACCTCGACAACGAGAGTGAACTACTGGTTCAACGAGCTCTCGAAGAGACCCTGAAGGACCGCACCTCCATCGTGATCGCCCACCGCCTGTCGACGATTCGTCGCGCGGATCAGATTCTCGTCGTTGACCAGGGACGCATCATCGAGAGAGGTAGCCACGACGAACTGCTCGGACTCGGGGGTCTCTATCGAGACCTCTACCTCGCCCAGTTCGCCGGGGACGACGCGAAGAGTTCCCAGTAGGTCTCACCCCATGGCGTGATGTCCACCGTCGGCGTAAATCACTGACGCGGTGGTGGCGCGTAAGAGGGGCGACAAGAGGGCAACCGCGGAGTCGGCGACGGCCGACGAGTCCGTCACTGACCATCCGAGGGGGGCTCGCTCGGCCCACGTGTCCTCGAACACGCTGAAGCCGGGGATGGACTTGGCGGCCATAGTGCGCACTGGTCCAGCCGAGAGCATGTTGACCCGAATCTTGTCGGGTCCCACCTCCCGCGAGATGTAGCGACCGAGGGACTCGAGAGCGGCCTTCATTACGCCCATCCAGTCGTACATCGGGTAGGCATGGGTGCCGTCGAAGTCGAGCGCGACGACCGAGGCTCCGCCGAGAGCGTCGCTACGTGCGAGGAGGGGCCGAAACGCGCCGACGAGGGCGGCCAGCGAGTAGGTCGAGATGTGCATGGCGGTCGCGACGTCGTCGAAGGGGGAGTGAAACATGCCCTGGCCAAGACAGGACGCCGGAGCGAATCCGATGGCGTGAACCAGCCCGTCGAGGCGTCCGAAGCGCTCCTCGACACTGCGGGCGGCGCTGGAGACCTCGTCGGGATTCGTCACGTCGAGCGCGATGACGTCCTGGACCTCTCCGACGTCGGCGAGTTTGCGAGCGGTGCGCTGAGTG
>JAKBAZ010000128.1 GCA_021826255.1 Actinomycetes bacterium | reverse complement strand
CTCGCCGTGTTGGTACTGCTCGGGTCTCATCCGTCAATTCCAGATCGGGGCCGTCGTGATCGGCGAGTCACGCACCTTCACGGGCGGTCACGACTGGTTGAGAGAACTCGGCGTCGAAGTCATTCTCCTCGATGATGACGAGTGCGCGACTCTCCTCGCCCAGTACATTGACCAACATCCCGACATTTGGTTCGAAGATATCGGCGAGTAGTTAACGCACCGGGGGACCGAAGAGTCGGTCTCCGGCATCGCCGAGTCCTGGCGTGATGTAGCCGACGTCATTCAACTCGTCGTCGAGGGCGGCCGCCACAATCCGGACGTCGGGGTGGGCCTCTCGCACGACCGCGACTCCCGGTTGTGAGGCGATGAGGCACAGGGCGGTAATGGCCCCGGCCCCTCGCCCCTTCAGCATGGAGATGACGAGCGTGAGCGACCCTCCGGTCGCAAGCATGGGATCGCACAACACGACCGGAGTGCCCTCGAGATCGTCGGGAAGGCCGTCGAGGTAGACGTCGGGCTGAAGTGTCTCTTCGTTTCGCCGAAGTCCGACCAGACACACGCGGTGACGAGGCAGAAACTCCTGAACAGCCGGGATCATTCCCAAACCAGCCCTCAAGATGGGGACGATGACGAACGAGGTGTCAATACGCACCGCCGGGGCCCCCGCGGTGACGGGAGTGTCGACCGTCGTCTCGACCACGGGCAAGTCTCGGAACGCCTCGTAGGCGAGGAAACGAGATACTTCGCTCGCTAGTCGGAGGAAGTCCGCGTTGGACGTCGAGCGATCTCGCATCTGGCGGACCTTGTCGTCGATGACGGGATGGGAAACGATCAGAGGAACAGTCACCGAGTCAGGATACGCCCTCGGTCTCGGTGCTGGAGGTCTCGGTGATGGGGGTCCCCGTTACGCTGAGACGATGACTCATCCCCGCACCACGGACGGAGATGACCAGTTCGCTAACCCTCTTGGCGGTGTCCGTTCTCGATACCCCGGACCCCGGGCGAGAATTGCCCCTCACCCCGACTGGACGTGGTGGAGGCGCATTCTGCCCGTCATCGCCAGTCATCGAGTGACCTTCATCCTGGCCGTCGTCTTGACGCTCGTGTCGCTGGTTTTTCAAACTTTGGTACCGAACGTCTTAGCCCGCGCCCTCAACGTGGTCGTGAGCGGTCACGGATCCCTTCGCGGGACGGTCGTCGTGACCCTCGTCTTCGGTGCCGTGGCGGGAGTCACCGGACTGGTATCGCGCGCGTTCCTCTACCGCACGGCGTTCGAAGTGGAGGCCGACTTGAGAAGCCTCATCTACGAGCACCTCACGTCGCTCTCGTTCTCGTTCTACGACCGAATTCAGTCGGGGCAGTTGATCTCGCGGGCCAACAGTGACATTCGCAGCGTTCAGATGTACTCCACTTTCGCCCCCCTGATCATCGTGCAGAGTTTGATCGGCGTACTCGCCTTCTGGTTCATGATCAGACTGAACGTCACTCTGGCCCTCGTCGCGATGGTGGTGATGCCCATCCTCTACGTGGTGGGACTCAAGATGCGGCAAGTTCTCTTTCCCATCTCGTGGGTCACCCAAGCCCGATTGGCCGATGTGGCCACTCTGGTCGACGAAAACGTGAACGGCATTCGAGTCGTGAAGGCCTTCGCCCAAGAAGAAGCCGAAATCAATCGGTTGGCCGACGCCGCCGAGCGGGTGGCGTGGGCGTACGAGACCGACGCTCGGATACGGGGAAAGTGGTCACCCTGGGTTCAGAATCTGCCCCAGGTAGCTATCGCTCTGGTCCTCGGCGTGGGCGGAACCATGGTGATTCACGCCCAGTTGACCGTGGGGGACATTCTCGCCTTCACCGCCTACCTCGTCATGCTGCAAGCTCCCTTCATGATGCTCGGACAACTCGTCATGATGGGCCAGCGGGCTAAAGCGAGCGCCGAGAGGATCTTCGAGGTACTCGACGAGACCCCGGACATCCTCGATCGACCCGGCGCCGAGGATCTCACCCGCGTGCGAGGCGAGCTGGAGTTCGACCACGTCACCTTCTCCTACCGAGTCGACACCCCGATTGTTCGCGACCTCTCTCTCCACATTGCCCCCGGCGAACGAGTCGCCCTCGTCGGGGCCACCGGTTCGGGCAAAACCACCCTGGCGCGCCTTCTTACTCGTTTTTACGATCCCCAGGGTGGCGTCATACGCCTTGACGGGCAGGACATTTCGAACGTGACGCTGGAGTCTCTTCGTCGGGCCGTGGGCACCGTCACCGACGACGCCTTCCTCTTCTCCCTGTCCGTACGCGACAACGTCGCCTACGCGCGCCCCGACGCCTCGCTCGACGACGTCGTCGCGGCAGCGCGCGCTGCGGGGGCCCACGACTTTATTGAGGAACTACCCAAGGGCTACGACACCGTCATTGGAGAACGGGGTTACACCCTCTCGGGTGGTCAGCGCCAGCGTCTGGCGATTGCCCGAACGCTTCTTGCTAATCCTCCCGTCCTCATTCTTGACGACGCCACCAGCGCCATCGACGTACACGTGGAGGCCACCATTTACCAGGCGCTCCGGGAGTTGATGGCGACCCGCACCACGCTGATTATTGCCCACCGGGTCTCCACCATCGCGCTCGCTGACCGTGTCGTCGTGCTCGATGAGGGTCGCGTGAGAGCCGACGGACGCCACGAGGACCTTCTCGAGTCGAGTGAACTCTACCGAGCAATCCTCGCGCACGCCGAGGATTCGGTCATCCCATGAGTTTCGGGGTCGGTGGAGGGTTCGGCGGTGGATGGGGCTCGGGTCGAGCCTCGCCCACGGGGCTGCCCTTTGGGGGGATACCGAGTGAACTTCAAGACGGGGTTGATCAGATCCTGGCGACCGAGCCTCTTCGCCCGCCCGCTCACCTCACGTTCCACCAGCGACCTCGCCCCGACGAACAGACCCCGCTGCGGCTCTCCTCCCTGGTTGGTGCGTACCCCCGCTGGCTCGTGGAGGCATCCCTACTCGTCGTTGTCTCGAGTGTCGTCCTTCAGGCCGGACCCATCATCACCGAATTCGCGATCAATCACGGAATGCTCCCCCACCACCACTCCGTCGCGGTGGTCACGTTCGCGGCCCTCCTCTATCTCGGACTCGCGCTCGTCGGAGTAGCCAGCCAGCGCGCCCAAGCCGTCGTAACCGGTCGCCTGGCGGCTCGGGTCATGCACGACGTTCGTCTTCGTGTGTTCACCCACCTCCAGAGACTGTCGCTCGACTTCTTCACTGAAGAAAAGGTGGGAGTGCTCATCAGTCGGATGACGAGTGATATTGAAAATCTTCAGCAACTCATCCAAGACGGCGTCGCGTCGTTCGCTCTTCAAGCACTCACGATGGTCGTTATCACGGTGGTCCTCTTTCTCACCAACGTGGAGTTAGCTCTCCTCACGGTCGCGCTCGTCGTTCCCCCGCTGACGGCCCTCTCCCTCTGGTTCCATCGAGCGTCCGAGCGAGGATACCTTCTCGCTCGCGACCGTATCGCCCTCGTCTTAGCCGATCTCTCCGAGTCCCTCTACGGCATGCGAGTCATCGTCGCGACTAACCGGCAGCGCCGTAACATTCTCAATCACCGCCACGTGGTCGGAGCGTATCGAGACGCCAACCTCGTCACGGGACGCGTGAACGCTGTCTACGGACCGGCCACCATCGCTCTCGCCATCGTGGTTCAAGGCGTTCTCCTCGGCGTGGGTGGTGACCTCGTCCTTCGCCACCGGCTCAGCGTGGGTGCGCTGGTCGCGTTCATGCTCTTCGTCAGTCGTTTCTTCCAACCCATTCAGCTGTTGGTCCAGCAGTACAGTTCGCTCCAACAAAGCCGGTCCTCTATTACACGTCTGCGCGAGTTGCTCGCGACCACCCCGAGTGTGGAGGATCAGCTGGACGCCGACGACATCACCATTCGAGAGGGGCGTATCGACTTCGAGCATGTCTCTTTCGGGTACGACCCGGCTCGACCAGTGCTCACCGACATCTCACTCACGATTTCACCCGGGGAAACCGTGGCCTTCGTGGGGCCCACCGGAGCGGGCAAGTCCACTCTCGCCAAACTCGTCAACCGTCTCTACGATCCCACCGCGGGACGTATTCTCATTGACGGCGTCGATGTCGCCACGGTGAACCAGCGCTCTCTTCGTCGCCAGGTCGGGGTCGTTCCCCAAGAGCCCTTCCTCTTTTCGGGCTCGGTTCGATCCAACATCACGTTTGCTCGACCCGATGCCTCACAGCGCGACGTGGACGAAGCGCTCGACTACGTGGGACTGCGGGAACTCGTCGACAGCCTTCCCGAGGGGGTCGACACTCCGGTCCACGAACGAGGCCAGACTCTCTCCA
>JAKBAZ010000127.1 GCA_021826255.1 Actinomycetes bacterium | reverse complement strand
GAATCCCCCAAGTTTCCCGTCGATGTAGTCGTCCGCTTCAATGATGCGTTGGCGGGCTTGGGTCTTCGCCTCGAGCACAATCTGCTCGGCGCGCTGGCGAGCCAGTCGAACAATCTCCGCCTTCTCGACCATCGACGCCGCGCGGGCGCGCACCTCATCGAGGAGCTGGTTCGCCTCCACTTCGGCGCGCTCCACGATGACGTCGGCCGACGAGAGGACGTGGCGAGCCTGACGTATCTCGTCGGGCACCAACTCCATCGCCTCACGCAAGAGGTCGAGCACCTCGTCGCGCGAGATCAGGGCCGAGTTCGACAGGGGCATCTGCTTGGCGGTCTCAACAATCTCGCTCAGCTCGCCAAGAACGTCTTCGAGGCCTCGTCGCACGTGCCGGGCGGGCTCGGGGTTCGTCGCGAAGGCGTCCCAGGCGTAGTCCTCACCGGGCGCCTCGTCGGGCGCGGTGGCACCGTAGACGTCGAAGTCGTCCTCGTAACTGTGGGGGTCAAACGTACTCATCGGGTCTCTCCGGAACTCTCGGGAGCCAGCCGCAACGCGACGGGCGCCGGGACGAACGCGGACACGTCGCCCCCCAGGCGGGCTACTTCGCGCAACAATCGTGACGCGATAAAGGAGTGGTGGGAACTGGTGGGAATAAAGAGGGTCTCCACCCCCGACAGCGATCGGTTCATCTGGGCCATCTGCAACTCGCTCTCGAAGTCCGAGACCGCCCGCAGGCCCTTCACGATGGCGGTCGCCCCCACGTCGCGCGCCACGTTGACGAGCAACGTGGAGATGGAGACAATCCTCACGTTCGTGATGTGAGCGCAGGACTCGGCAATCATCTCGCGGCGCTCTTCGAGACTGAACATCGGCTGGGACTTCTGGGGATTACGGATCGCCGCGACGACGACGTCGTCGAAGATCGTGGCGGCGCGCTCGACGACTTCGAGGTGCCCGTTGTGAAACGGGTCGAAAGATCCAGGAATGAGCCCGACCGTCACGACACGTCCTGCGCGGTCGGCTCCAACATCGTCACTAGCGTAGTTCCGTAACGCTTCTGTTTCACGACCTCGTAGCCCGTCGCCTCGACGAAACGATCGTTTTCTACCATCACCCGCCCCACTCGAGCTTCGCCGAGAACGCTGTCGACGTCGAGCGCCCCGTAGGGCGGATCCATCAGCACGAGGTCGACAGCCTCGGGAATGCGCCAGTTGGGCAGCGTCGCGCGCACGAAGTGGGCTCTCGCCGAGAAACCGAGCGCCTCGTAGTTCGCTCTCGCGGCCTCGAGGCAGGCCGCGTCGGCGTCAACGAAGTAGACCTCGGCCGCTCCGCGCGACAGGGCTTCGAGACCCATTGCGCCCGATCCCGAGAACAGGTCGGCCACCACGAGATCGCGTAGACCGCCACGACTCTCGAGCATCGAGAAGATTGCCTCACGGGCGTAGTCGGTGGTGGGGCGCACCCCCTCGGGCAACTTGGCGCGCAGGGGCCGTCCGCGGGCGGAGCCGGCGATGATTCTCACGCCCGGAAGGCTAGGCGAGATTAGGAGCGAAAGAGGAACTCGGCCTCGTCGGGTTCGATGAGCGTTCTGATCTCTCCGGCCCACTCCCCCTGCGCGCTGAGCCCGGTGTCGGCAATCCGCTCGGCGGCGCGCTGGGCCAACTCCAACAACTCGGCGTCTCGAACCAGGTTGCCGAGGCGCAAGTCGCTGCGTCCACGTTGACGTGCCCCGAGGAGTGTTCCCTCCCCGCGCAGACTGAGGTCCACCTCGGCGAGTGCGAAGCCGTCGGAGAGTCTCTCGAGCGCGTCGAGGCGCTCAGCGGCCTCGGCGGTCGGGGCCGAACCCAAGACGTAGCACTCGCTCGGGTGGGGACCTCGCCCCACTCGCCCCCGCAACTGGTGAAGTTGGGCGAGACCGAAGCGCCACGCGTCCTCGATCACGATGACGGTGGCGTCGGGGACGTCGACACCGACCTCCACCACGACCGTCGCGACCAGCACCGAGATCTCGCCCGAACGAAAGCGCGACAGGGCCTCCTCCTTCTCGGCGCTCGAGAGTTGACCGTGGAGAAGCCCCACCGAAAGTCCGGCGAGTTCCCCGGTCGCGAGGCGAGTCCGTTCAGCGACGGCCGACGTCGCCTCGGCGCGATCAGACTCCTCCACGAGGGGGCAGATCACGTAGGCGCGCCGACCAGCCTCGACTTCGGCTCGTACCCGGGCCCAGACCTCGGCCTCGCCCGAGGGATCGCGGACCCAGCGCGTCGTGATGGGGTGTCGCCCGGGGGGCAACTCGTCAATGGTGGATCGATCGAGGTCCCCAAAGACCGCGAGCGCCGCGGTGCGCGGAATGGGAGTCGCCGTCATGACCAGCAAGTCGGGGTCCCGGTCCTCCTTCGAGGCGCGACGCCCCTTGTCACGCAGCGTGGCGCGCTGTTCGACTCCGAAGCGGTGCTGCTCGTCAATGACGACCAACCCGAGTCGGGCAAAGCGCACCTCCTCGTGCAGGAGCGAGTGAGTCCCCACGACGATATCCACGTCACCCCGAGCGAGTCCGGCGAGAATTCCGGCGCGGTCTCTCGCCTTTACTCGCGCGCTCAGCAGGGCCACGCGAACGGGTCGTCGAGAGCCGAGGACTCCCTCGTCGACGAGTTCGAGTGGGGAGAGGTCGCGCACGAGGGCGCCGTAGAGCTGCTCGGCGAGGACCTCGGTCGGGGCCATGAGAGCACCCTGGCGACCCCCGGCGAGAGCCATCACGAACGCCGCGGTTGCGATGAGCGTTTTGCCGCTACCGACGTCACCTTGAACCAGCCGGTGCATGGGCACGCTCGAGGCCATGTCGGCGGCGATCTCCTCAAGAACTCGCTGCTGGGAACCGGTGAGACGAAAGGGGTGGCCCCGCAAAAACTGCCCGAGCAGACCAACGTCTCCTTCGCGGAGATCCGGTCCCAGTTCGTCCATCGCCACCGGGTGGGCGATACCGGACTCTCGGTGGCGCAGTCGCCGTCGGCGTAGCGCGACCAGCAACTGCAGGCGCACGAACTCGTCAAAGACCAGCCGCCGCCGAGCCGCGGAGGCGACCTCGGGGTCGGCGGGCTGGTGAATGCCCCAGTACGCCGCGGTGCGTTCGAGCAAGCCCCACTCCTGGCGCCACTCGTCGGGCAGGGGGTCACTTAACGATCCGGCCCGGCGTAACGCCTCGTCGACGAACCCGGCCATCTCCCAACTGCTCAGACCCACGCGAGCGCTACCCGCATAGATCGCCAGAGCACCACTCGTGCGACGGCGCGAACCCTCATCGACCTCGCCCTCGACCACGTCGACGGTCGGGTTCACCATTTGGCGCCGGCCCCGGTACTCGCTGAGTGTGCCGTAGAAAATGGCCCTCGTGCCCACGGGCAACTGGCGAAATCGCCAACTCTGGTTGAAAAAGTTGACACGAATGCTCTCCTCGCCGTCACTCACGCTCAGTTCGACGAGTGCTCGACCTTGACGAGTGCGTCGGGCGCTCGAGGAGTCGACACGGGCCAAGACGGCCGCCTCGTCACCCACGTCTAAATCACTCAAGTCCGCCCGAGCGCCCCGGTAGACGTACCGGCGCGGGTAGTACGTAATGAGGTCGAGAACGTGATCGAGCCCCAGCTTGTCGAGGGCCTCGAGACGCTTCGGACCGACGTGACGCAGTCGCGACAAGTCCACCGAAGCGAGATCCATGAGTCGGCGCGAATCGCCCTCCACTTACTCGACGCCAAGGACGTAGGCGTACACCGGCTGGTCTCCCCGATGGATCTCCACGTCCACCTCGGCGAAGTTCCCTTCGACGAAGTCTCGTAGTCGAGCACTCACCGTGGGGTCGGCGTCGACCCCCTCGAGAACGGTAATCAGTTCCGCCGGCTGGGCTAGAGCGCGTTCCACCACCAAGAGGACGGCCGCCTCGAGAGTGGGTGCGACGGCCACGACCTCCTTGGACGAGACCCCGATCCAGTCCCCCTCGTGGACCGGACCGGCCGCGCTCGTGGCGTCACGAACCGCCCGGGTGACCTCGTAGCTCGTCACCTGCGACGCGGCCTGCGTCATCTGCGCCACGTTCTCTTCGAGACTCCGGGCACTGGAAAAGGCCAGCATGGCGGCCAGCCCCTGGGCGGGTGACGAGGTCGCCACCACCGCGACCGGGAAGTCGACAACGCCACCAACCTGTTCCGCGGCCAGCTTAATGTTCGGATTATTCGGCAGGATGATCACATTCCCCGCCCCCGTCGAGCGGGCGGCCGTGACGAGATCCGCCGTCGCCGGATTGAGCGACTGACCTCCTTCCACCAACGCCCGGACCCCGAGCGAGTGAAAGAGGGCTGACAGGCCGACCCCCGCACTCA
>JAKBAZ010000126.1 GCA_021826255.1 Actinomycetes bacterium | reverse complement strand
CCGCTTCCACATCGAAGGTCACCTGCTGGCCTTCGAACAACGTCCGACGCCCATCCGATTGAATCTCCGAGTAGTGGACGAAGACGTCCGGCTGGCCATCGACAGCGATGAAGCCCCAGCCCTTTTCGTCATTAAACCACTTGACGGTCCCTACAGCCACTGAGGGCCTCCTTCAAATAATGCACCCCCACTGGTGGGGCTTGAGGAGACCACGGTGGTCGCCTCAGTTGGCAACCCTACTCAGGCCGCCACCCGACCACAAATTAAATCTCTGCGACTAACCCCGCCGAATCCGAGTTCCCTGAGAAGAGTCCTCAACAATCCACCCACGCTGCTCCAGTTCCCCCCGGAGTCGATCGGCCTCGGACCAGTCCCTTCGCCCTCGGGCGTCGTCGCGACGTCGAACGAGTTCCGCCGAGTCGTCGTCGAGGTCCTCACCCTCTCCACGAAGCCCCAAGCCCAACGCTCCGAACAGCGTGTTGATGGCGCGCGCCCACTCCGGTGCGCTGTCATCACCCTGGTCGGCGAGGGTATTCGTCCGCGCCACGGCCTCGAAGAGGCGAGCCAACGCCGCCGGGGTGTTGAGATCGTCGTCGAGGAGTGACGCCGTCTCGTTCACGAACGTCAGCACCTCCTCGGACCAGCTCGTCGACGGACCCACCGGCTCGTCTCCTCCCAGAGTAGGAAGGTCGAAGCGGCGCGCGAAGATGTCCAGTCTCACGAGTGCCCGCTCCGCGTCGGCGACCGTCTCGACGTTGACGTCGAGGGGGGACCGGTAGTGAGAACGCATCACGAGCAGGCGATACGCCCGAGGGTCGGTGCGTTCCAGTAGGTCGCTGAGTGACGTGAAGTTACCCAACGACTTACTCATCTTCTCCCCGTCCGACATGACAAAACCGTTGTGCGCCCAGTGTCGGGCGAACTCTCGGCCGAGAGCCACGGCCTGAGCCCGCTCGTTCTCGTGGTGGGGAAACGCTAAGTCCAGGCCCCCGCAATGAAGGTCGAACCCCTCGCCTAAGAGTCCGAGACTCATGACCACGCACTCGGTGTGCCAACCGGGGCGACCGTCCCCAAACGGGGTGGGCCACTTGGGCTCTCCCGGTTTAGCGAACTTCCAGAGGGCGAAGTCGAGTGGACTTCGCTTATCGGAACGAGCGTCCACGCGAGCACCGGCCCTCAGCGACTCCAGCGGTTGGAGGGCGAGGAGTCCGTAGTCGGGGGCCGCCGACACGTCAAAGTACACGCCGTCGTCGAGGACGTACGCCGCATCGCGCTCGAGGAGAGTCGAGACGAGCTCGACCATGGTGTCAATCCACTCCGTCGCCCGGGGGGCCACGGTGGGGCGTAGTACGCCGAGTTGACCCATGGAGTCCCACCACACCTCTTCGTACTTCGTCGCGACCGCCGCTTCGCTCACCTGTTCGCGTTCGGCTCGCTGGATGATCTTGTCGTCCACGTCGGTGATGTTGGAGACGAAGCGAACGTCAAAACCTCGAAAGTGCAGCCAGCGTCGAAAAAGATCCCACACGAGGGTGAAACGCCCGTGTCCGAGGTGGGGCACGTCGTAGACGGTAGGACCACAGACGTAGATCGAGATCCGACCCTCGTCACGAGGACGCAGTTCGCGAACCTCCTGGGCGGCGGTGTCGAAGAGACGAATCATGCGTCCAAACTACTGAGCCTTACGGGGGCCAGACCGGCCCCTCGTAGACTGAGCACCCATGGGTGAGAGTTACGCGGTTCCCGAAAAGCCAACGACGGACGGTCTTGAGGACCGCTGGCTTACGACGTGGGATGAGGAGAGTACCTACGCCTTCGACCGCGCCGCGACGCGAGACCGGGTCTTTTCGATTGACACTCCTCCCCCAACAGTGTCGGGTTCACTGCACATGGGCCACGTGTCGAGCTACACCCACGCCGATCTCATCGCCCGGTATCAGCGCATGCGGGGCCGGGAAGTCTTCTACCCCATGGGGTGGGACGACAACGGACTGCCCACTGAGCGACGGGTGGAGAACTACTTCGGGGTGCGCTGCGACCCCTCACTGCCCTACGACCCCACCTACAAAGTCCCGGAGTCGCCGGGTGACACGAAAACTCCCATCTCTCGTAAGAACTTCGTAGAGCTGTGCCACCGACTCACGGCGGCCGACGAAGAGGTGTTCAAGGATCTCTGGAGACACCTCGGAATCTCGATTGACTGGTCTCTCGAGTATTCGACTATTTCTCGTCACGCGCAGGCGATCTCCCAACGCGGTTTTCTCGAGATGCTGGATCGCGGCGAGGTCTACTCCAGCCTCGCGCCCACTCTCTGGGACGTCGATTTTCGCACCGCCGTCTCCCAGGCTGAACTCGAGGACCGAGAGCGCCCCGGCCACTTCCATCGAGTCAGATTCCAACGCGACGGCGCGGAGGGCTGGATCGAGATCGACACCACCCGCCCGGAACTCATTCCCAGTTGCGTCGCGCTGGTGGCGCACCCCGACGACCCGAGATATCAACCACTCTTCGGGTCGAGCGTCGTGACACCCCTCTTTGGTGTGGCGGTCCCCGTCCTCGCCCACGAACTCGCCGACCCCGACAAGGGTACGGGAATCGCGATGATCTGCACCTTTGGGGACACGACCGACGTGGTCTGGTGGCGAGAGTTGCGTCTCCCGACGAGAACCTTGATCGGGCGAGACGGACGCTTCTTACCCGCCGACTTCTCCAGTGACGAATTTCCGAGTCGCTCCCCTCACGAGGCCCAAGCGATGTACGACACCCTGCAGGGACGCACCGTGTCTCAAGTGAGAACGGCCGTCGTTGACGCCCTTAAGACGTCGGGCGACCTGGTGGGTGAACCGCGGCCCCTCACCCACCCCGTGAAGTTTTACGAGAAGGGTGAGCGCCCCCTCGAAATCGTGACCTCTCGCCAGTGGTTCGTCAAAACTCTCGCGCACCAGGACGATCTTCTTCGTCGCGGCGAGGAACTGACCTGGCACCCAGACTTCATGCGCCACCGCTACCGCTCTTGGGTGGAGGGACTCAACACCGACTGGAACATTTCGCGCCAGCGCTACTTTGGTGTTCCCCTACCTGTCTGGTACCCCCTCGACGACGAGGGCGAGCCGGACTTCGAGCACCCCCTCACCCCAACGAGGGATCAACTTCCCGTTGATCCCTCGAGCGACGCCGCGCCCGGTTACGACGAGAGCCAGCGGGGTCGTCCCGGTGGCTTTATCGGCGACCCCGACGTGATGGACACCTGGGCTACGTCCTCGCTCTCTCCACAAATCGCGGGTTACTGGGGCACGGAGTTGTTCGAGCACGTCTTCCCGATGGACCTGCGACCCCAGGCTCACGAAATTATTCGAACCTGGCTCTTTTCGACCGTGGTGCGCAGTCACTTCGAACACGACTCTCTCCCCTTCCGGCACGCCCTGATTTCGGGGTGGGTGCTCGACCCGGAACGAAAGAAGATGTCGAAGTCTCGCGGCAACGTGGTGACCCCGATGCCCCTCCTCGAATCACACGGAGCCGACGCCCTGCGCTACTGGGCAGCCTCGGGGCGCCCGGGTACGGACATGGCCCTCGACGAGGGCCAAATGAAGGTGGGGCGACGCCTCGCCATCAAGATTCTCAACGCCTCGAAATTCGTCATCTCCCGACTCTCGGGGGACGTGACGCCCGCCGACGTGAGCGAGCCGCTCGATCGAGATCTCCTCGCGGCGCTGGCCGGACTGGTGAGTGAGACCACCGGCTCCTTCGACGGGTTCGACTACGCCCGCGTTCTCGAGAGGACAGAATCCTTCTTCTGGTCCTACTGCGACAACTACCTTGAACTGGTGAAGGAGCGGGCCTACGGGGATCCGCACTCTGCGCCGACGCGTTCGGCTCAAGCAACTCTGGCGTTGTCCCTCAGCGTCCTCCAGCGACTCTTCGCCCCCTTCATGCCCTTCGTGAGCGAAGAGGTATGGCGGTGGTGGCACGAGGGCTCAGTGCATCGCGCGGCCTGGCCGAGCATCGCCGAGTTCGAGGGTCACCACGAAGCGAACGGAAGCTACGAGGCCCTCAACGTGGTCCTCGAGGCCGTGCGGCGCGAAAAGTCCACGGCGAAAGTCTCCCAACGCCGAGGGGTGAGTGAGTTGGTGGTGTCGGCCCCTCGAGAGTTCCTCGATCGCATCGCGCTCGGCTCAGCTGACCTCGCCAACGCGGGGGTCGTGGCTAACCTCACGCTCGTCGAGTCCCCGACGGAGGTCGTCGTGGGGGTCACCCTCGCCCCCGAGGCGTAACACTCGTTCGCAAAACGCCGCGCACGCCTTCACTACCGCGGCGGTGCGGGGACTTCTCACGATGTCGAAGGCGTGCTGGGTGACCGGCATTTC
>JAKBAZ010000125.1 GCA_021826255.1 Actinomycetes bacterium | reverse complement strand
CAACGTCGCACCGAGTCCTCGATGAGACTCGTCTATCTCGCTACCGCCAACCCGCACAAGGCTGTCGAGATGACCGCCCTGCTCGAAGAAGCTGGCTTCGAGGTTCGGCCCCGGCCGGACGCGGTCGAAGAGGTCGACGAGACGGCCGACACCCTCGAGGGAAACGCCTTGCTCAAAGCTCGCGCTATCGCCGACGCCACGGGGGCCCCGGCTATCGCCGACGATACCGGTCTCTTCGTTGACGCCCTCGAGGGTCGTCCCGGGGTTCTGAGCGCTCGATTCGCGGGACCCGACGCGAGTGACGGTGAGAACAACGCCCTCTTACTCACGCTGCTGACCGGGGTCTCGGATCGGCGCGCGCGATTTCGTACGGTGATCGCGCTCGTCACCCCCGAAGGAGACGAGACTCTCGCGGAGGGAGTCTTTGAGGGGGAGATTTTGGAGGAGCCGACGCCCGGCCGGGCCTTCGGGTACGACCCGCTTTTTCGTCCCTTGGGTGATACTCGAAGTTTGGCCCAGTACCCCCTCGAGGAGAAGAATCAGGTCTCGCACCGCGCCCGCGCCCTGCAGGCCTTTTTCGAGGTCGTGCGTAAGAAAGTTGACGGTGACCTTTAGGCTGACACCGTGGGCACCGACGTACCGATGTTTCCTCTTTCGATGGTGGTTTTTCCCCACCAAATGATTGGACTCATCGTCTTCGAAACGCGCTACCGGGCTCTCCTCGACGACATCGCCGGAGTGGACGAGTTCGGTACGTGCCTCATTGCTCGAGGTAGTGAAGTCGGTGGGGGAGACGAGCGAACTCACGTCGGTACGTGGCTGCGAGTACGGGGCTCTCAGCGTTTCGCGGACGGCCAAACCTTCCTCGCCGTCGAGGGCGTGCGGTGCATCCGCATTGACGAGTGGCTGGACGACGCACCCTACCCCCGAGCGCGAACTTCGGAGCGTTGTTGCGAGGACGTGATGATTGATCCCGACCTCCTCGAGCTCGCTGAAACGTCGGTGCGAGCCCTACGAGTTCTTCAGAGTGAGGTCGCTCCGGACGAGGTCGCCCCCGTCAAGGTCGAGATGGCCGACGACCCCTGGGAACGGGCCTGGCAGCTGTGCGCGATGACGCCCATGGCCACACTGGACCAGTTCAAAGTGCTCTCTCTCGAGAACCCCAACGAGCGCTTGGCACTCTTAAATGAAATCTGTTGCGAGCGTTACGGCGACTACCAACGCCTCTTGGCGATGGGCCCTCCCGGCGTCTAGTTCACGCCGACGAGATCGACGACGAAGATCAGCGTCTCACCGGGTCGGATAACTCCGCCGGCTCCTCGGTCACCGTAGGCCAGGTGGGGCGGGATGACCAGGCGACGTCGTCCACCCACACGCATGCCCTGAACCCCTTGATCCCACCCGGCGATGACGTACCCTTGGCCCAAGGGGAAAGAGAACGTGTCCCCGCGATTCCACGACGCGTCGAACTCGGCGCCCGAGGACGCCGACACTCCGACGTAGTGGACGACAGCGGTTTGTCCAGCGCGAGCTTCGTCTCCGTCGCCGACGACGAGGTCCTCGACGAGAAGGTCCGTGGGCATCTCCCCGAGGTGGGGTTCAACGAGGGGCTTGTCGCTCATGAGGTCCTTTCGGCGGTGATGCTTTCGAGCCTAACCCCGGCGAAAAGAGCCGTCGCGTCGCTCGAGGACTCGAACGTCGCGTGCCTCGCGACCCTTGGGTCCCACGAACTCGTTGAAGGAGATCGTCTGTCCCGCCTTCAGCGTCTTAAAACCCTCGCCGGCGATATTGGAGAAGTGGATGAAGAGGTCGTCGCCCTTGGCGTCACTCGCGAATCCGAACCCCTTGTGTTCGTTGAAGAAACTCACCGTCGCGGTCGTGGCGCGGCGGGATGACTCTCTCGACGTAGACCGGGAACCCTCGCGCTCACGAGGACTGAACCGTGCGTCGTGACGCGGAGTGCGCTCAGTTCGCTCGTAACGACCTTCGGAACGAGGACCACGCTCAGAACGGCCCTCGAACCGGTCCCGTCGGCCCTCTGAGCGCTCGGGGCGGGCGGGGGACCGTTCGGGTCGCTCGAAGGATCGCTCGCGACGTACGGGTCGGTCCTCACGCGCGAATTCGCGGGTCCGATCCGTGCTCTCGCGGCGTCCGGGACGGTCGGCGCGAACCGAGTCGGGCCGAGCGTCACGAGGACCCTCTGCACGCCCCCGACGGGGGGCGGGAGAGGTCAGATCCGCGCTCGTCGTCGCCTCGCCGTTGTGTAGCGGACGTCGGGCCACTGCGAGGTCGGGGAGCTCGGCCCCGGGCTCGAAGTGGAGCTCGCGCTGAATCTGCTTCATCAGTCCCATGCGGTCGCTCGTCACGAGGGAGATCACGACTCCGCTCGCCCCGGCACGCCCGGTGCGTCCCGAGCGGTGAACGTAGTCAGCGCTCGCTTGGGGCAGGTCGTAGTGAACGACGGCAGGCAGGTCGTCGATGTGGATACCTCGCGCCGCCACGTCGGTGGCGACAAGAATGCGCGTACGCCCCTCGCGCACGGAACGCAACGCCCGGTCTCGCTGGGCTTGACTGCGGTCACCGTGAAGGGCGACGGCGCTGACCCCACGCTCGTCGAGCTGACGGGCGAGTCGGTCAGCCGCGTGCTTCGTGCGGGTAAAGACGATGGCTCGATCGTGGGAGTCGGCGATCTCGAGCAGGTGTTCCAGTCGGTTCTCGCGATCCACACGCCAGAAGAAGTGGTCGATGTCGCTCGGTTCTTGTTCTCCGACGACGTCGTGAACGACCGCGTCGTGGGTGAACTCCGAAATGAGGCGACGAACATCGTCACCCAACGTGGCCGAGAACAACATGACGTGACGCTCGGGGTCAGTCTGGGAAATGAGGCGACGAACCGCGGGGAGAAAGCCCATGTCGGCCATGCGGTCGGCCTCGTCGACCACGACCGTCGTGACGGACGCGAGGTTCACGGTGCCCTGTTCGATGAGGTCCTCGAGACGGCCGGGGCAGGCCACCACGACGTCCACTCCGCGCCGAAAAGCGGTTCGAGCGACCTGGTAGGAGGTACCGCCGTAGACCGACAGGACCCTCTTGCCGCCGTCATCACTCAGCCCGGCAAGCTCCTTCGTGACCTGGGCCGCGAGTTCGCGAGTGGGGGTGATGACGAGTGCGGTGGGCGCGCCCGCGCGAGCGCGAGTGAGACGGGCCAGTAGGGGGAGACCGAAGGCCAGCGTCTTACCCGAACCAGTCCGGGCTTGACCCACGACGTCTCGACCCTGAAGGGCGTCGGGAATAGCGGCCGCCTGAATGTCGAAGGCGTCAGTGATTCCGCGCGCCTTGAGACGTTCAGCGAGGTGGGTGGGCACGCCGAGTTCGGCGAAGGTGGGGGACATGAGTGCTCCTAGATCGAGATGAGTCCAACTCGATCCACAACCCAAGTCAGCTCCGTCGCACCGTGCGACACACAGAACTCATAACACTAGCAGGTTGAGGCTGAGTGCGGGCGGTGGGAGTCGAACCCACACTCCGAGGAACTGGTACCTAAAACCAGCGCGTCTGCCATTTCGCCACGCCCGCGTGCTCGCTTCAGCCTAGTGGGGGCCAGATCCGGCGAGGGGTCCGGGTAGATTGGGGACATGACTATTACTTCGCGCTCCGACCTCGGGCCCGGTAACGACCTCAACCAGCGCCTCCTTCGCGAGCGCATCGTCTTCCTCGGCACTCAGGTCGACCAAGAGTCAGCTAACCGAATCTGTGCCGAACTCCTCTTGCTCGAAGCCGAAGACCCCGAGCGCGACATCAGCCTCTACATCAACTCCCCCGGGGGGTCGGTGACCGACGGACTCGCCATTTACGACACCATGCAGTACGTCTCGTGCGATATCCGGACCATCTGTCTCGGGATGGCCGCCTCGATGGGTCAGTTCCTGTTGTGTGCGGGCACGCCGGGTAAGCGCTTCGCATTGCCCCACAGCCGCATCTTGATGCACCAGCCCTCGATGGGGGGGATGCAGGGACAGGCCTCCGACATTGCCATCCAGGCCGAGCAGATCGTGTACTTGAAGCGCATGTTGGCCGAGCGCATCGCTTTTCACACCGGTCAGCCGGTCGAGAAGATTGAGGCGGATTCGGACCGCGACCGGTGGTTTACCGCGGAGGAGGCTCGTGAATACGGCTTCATCGACGCGGTGATCGAGCGATCCGCGGTGCGCGCCGGAGTCGAGTGAGCGAGGAGACCGTCTCTTTCGACGCGGGGGCGTCGTCGGTCAGGGTGGTCAGCGCCCGGGTGTCGTTACCGACCCGGTTGGTCAATCTGTGGCGTCGTCGAGAGTTGTTACGCAACCTCATTAGCTCTGACGTTCAGATTAAGTACAAGGGGTCGGCCCTCGGACTCTTGTGGTCCATGTTGGCTCCGGCCTTCACCCTCGGGATTTACTA
>JAKBAZ010000124.1 GCA_021826255.1 Actinomycetes bacterium | reverse complement strand
GTTAAGGATCGCCAGATCTTCGTCATTGAAGCCAATCCTCGCGCTTCGCGAACGGTGCCTTTCGTCGCCAAGGCGACCGGGGTGCCGGTCGCGCGGGTCGCCGTCGAGGTGATGGTGGGGCGTCGGCTGGCCGAGTTGCGTGAACAGGGCGTTCTACCTACGACCCGTCCGACTCGCGACCTCGTCGCGGTGAAGGAAGCGGTGTTGCCCTTCAATCGGTTTCCTACGGTCGACACGGTGCTCGGCCCCGAGATGCGCTCGACCGGTGAGGTGATGGGCACGGGCGAGAGCTTCGGGATCGCTTTCGCCAAGGCCCAGCTGGCGGCGGGTAGCCGACTGCCCGACGAGGGCTGCGTGTTCATGTCCCTCGCCGACCCCCATAAGGATGCGGGAGTCGAGATCGCCCGGGACCTCGTGAACTTGGGTTTCTCCCTGGCGGCCACCGCCGGAACGGCCCGAGCGCTCGTGGCGGCCGGCGTCGCGGTCGACGTCGAAGTCGGCAAGATTACTGAGGGGGGACCCAGCGCGGTCGACCTCATCGCCTCGAATCGAGTGCAGATGGTGATCAATACGCCCTCGGGGGGTCGGGCTCGCCGAGACGGGTCGGCGATTCGGACGTCGGCGACGGTGCACTCCGTTCCGTGCCTCACGACGTTGCGCGCCGCGCGCGCCGCCGTGCGCGGCATCGCCGATACTCGCCACTCGGGCTGGCGTATTTCGACGCTGCAGGAGAACCGGTGAACCTGGCGACTCGAGTCGGCTCGTGTCACTTGCCCTCGCCGGTGATGACGGCCGCGGGAACGGCCGGCTACGGGGATGAACTGGCGGGGTACGGGGATTTGAGCGAGCTCGGCGCCGTGGTGACCAAGTCCTTGGCCCACTTCGCCCACGAAGGTAATCTCGCCCCCCGAGTCGCCGCCGAGGGATCCGACATGCTCAACTCGGTGGGACTGGCCGGTCCGGGTATCGCCGTCTGGGCCGAGCGTGACCTCCCAAGAGTGCTCCAACGAGGAGCTCGCGTGGTGGGTTCGCTCTGGGGTCGCACGACCGAGGACTACGCGAGGGGGGCCGCGATGTTCGCCGGCTTACCCCTCAGTGCACTCGAAGTCAACGCGTCGTGTCCCAACCTGGAGGGGCGTTCGCGAATGTTCGCCCACTCGACGGAGGCGACCCGCGACATCGTCGAGGCCAGTGCCGCCGCCGAACTTCCCCGGTGGGTGAAGTTGAGTCCCAACACTCCGGATCTGGTCGAGATCGCCGGGGCGGCGCTCGACGCCGGAGCCGAGGCACTGGTTCTCGTGAACACCGTTCTCGGGCTCGCGATCGATGTCGACGCTCGTCGACCCGCCCTCGGCGCGGGTGGGGGAGGGCTGAGCGGGCCGGGAATCTTGCCGGTAGCGCTGCGGGCGATCTACGACGTTCACCGGGCCTTTCCTAGGGCCCCCCTGGTGGGGGTGGGGGGAGTGTCGAGCGGACGCGACGCCGTGGCCATGATCATGGCCGGCGCGAGCGCCGTCCAAGTTGGTACGGCGAGTTTCGCCGACCCGCGGGCCCCGTGGCGCGTGGCGCGGGAGATGTCTCGATGGATGCATCACCACGGGGTGGTCTCGTTGGAGGAGATTCGAGGAGTCGCTCATGGCTGAGGGTTTCGGGGAGCGTCTTCGACGCGCGGTCACCGATCGGGGCGCGCTGTGCGTGGGCCTCGATCCCTCCCCGGAGGTGCTCGGCGCCTTCGAGCGTGAGGACACCCTCGAGGGAGTGCAGTACGTCGCCCTCGCTCTGCTCGACGCCGCGACGGATGCCGCGAGTTGCGTGAAACCCCAGGTGGCGTTCTACGAACGCTTTGGCTCACGGGGCTACGCGGTGCTCGAGCGAGTGATGTCCGAGGCGCGCGCGGCCGGACTGCTCGTCATCGCCGACGCCAAGCGGGGCGACATCGGCTCGAGTAACGAGGGTTACGCCGAGTCGTGGCTCTCGGACGCCTCCCCTCTGGCGAGCGACGCTCTCACGGTGTCGCCCTATCTCGGCGTCGACTCTCTCTCACCCTTCGTGACACGGACGACGACGGGTCGGGGCCTCTTCGTCCTCTGCGCCACGTCCAACCCGGAAGGACGCGCCCTGCAGGGTGCGCGCACCGCTGAGGGGGTTCGCGTGTTCGACGACGTGCTCTCAACCGTGGCGAGGTGGAACGCGGACGCCACGATCCTCGGGAATATCGGTGTGGTCCTCGGGGCGAGCGCGCCACGGGGGGACTTTCCCCTGCGCGAACTACGCGGACCCGTTCTGGTGCCGGGGGTGGGAGCTCAGGGAGGCGGTCTTGATCAGGTACGACGCCTCACTGAGGGAGTGGAGAGATCCTCCGTTGTCGTCTCCTTGTCGCGCGGGCTCGTCGGAGAGGGAGCGAGCCCGCGCTCGCTACGCGCGACGATGTCCCGATGGCGAGACGCCATTGCTGAGAACCTCTAGCCCCTCGCGCGTGCCCCGATGTAGGGTGAGGACGTGAGTCCGGTCCCTCCCTCCTTGACCCACGAACAGCGGGTCGCGGCCTCGGCAACGGCGGTGGCGAATCGACGTCGCCGGGCGGAAGTCAAGCGTTTAGTCAAATCGGGGCAGTTAAGCCTGGCCGAGCTCTTCGACTTGGCCGACCGCGAGGAGTGCGTGGCCCAGATGCGAGCCCACGACCTCATCAGTGCTCTTCCGGCGATTGGTGAAGTGAAAGCGTCACGCATCATGGCGCAGGCCAATATCGCCCAGTCTCGTCGAATTCGCGGACTCGGTCCGCGTCAGCGCGAGTTGCTCTTTCAGGCCATTGTCAAGTAGTCGCTTGACCGTTGTACTGATCGGTCCCGGGGGCGTCGGTAAGGGCACCCTGGCTCGCCGACTGGTGGCGAGCGATCCCGACCTCGTGCTCTCGCGGAGTTGGACGACCCGGACGCCCCGCCCCGGTGAGACGGAGGCCGATTACCACTTTGTCAGTCGAGACGAGTTTGAACGGGCCATCCACGCTGGGGTGTTCTACGAGTGGGCCGAGTTCCAGGGGCACCTCTACGGGACTCCCCGTCCCGATCCGAGTGATGACCGCGATCTTCTCCTCGAGATTGACGTTCAAGGCGCCGAGCAGATTCGCGCGCAGGATCCGTCGGCGTTAGTCATTTTGGTCGTCGCACCCAGTACTGAGGCGTTAGAGCGCCGACTTCGGGGTCGAGGAGACGACGAGGATCACGTGCGCCGTCGGCTCGAGTCGGCCGCCGAGGAGATGGAACGGGGACGTCGCCTCGGGGCAATCGAGGTGGTGAACGACGACCTCGAGCGAGCGGGCGCTCGGATTCTCTCTATACTGGAAGGGCGTCGTCACTGACGGCCCCCACCCGAAGGAGACTCATGGCTGAACGCCCCACGCTGGTCGACCCGCCCATGGAGGCGCTACTCGACAAGGTCGAAGGCTCGAAGTTCACGTTGGTGGCCGTGGGGGCTACTCGTGCCCGCGAGATCAACCGATACTGGAACGGACTGGGTCAAGGCGGGGGTCCCGTGACTCCTCCCCAGATCCACTCCGGATCGAACAAGTCGCTCTCGATCGCCTTCGAGGAGCTCTACGAGGGCAAGTTGACGTTCCACCGCCCGACGGCGGAGGAACTCGAGGCCGAGCGTCTCGCCGAGGAGGCGAAGGAGCAGGCTCGTCGCGACGCCGAAGGCCTGGACGCCTTCAGCGATGCCTTCCGCGACGCCTGAACCAGCTCGCGTCGTCCTCGGGGTCACCGGGGGAGTGGCGGCCTATAAGGCCGCCGACATCACTCGTGGACTCCGACGAGCGGGGTACTTCGTGTCCCCGATCATGACCCGCGAAGCGCAACGATTCCTCGGTGCCGCGACACTCTCGGCGCTCGCCTCCGAACCGGTGCGCAGCGACCTCTACTCCGATCCCTCGTTACCGAGTCCCCACACCTACCTAGGCCAACGAGCCGACGTTGTGGTCATCGCCCCCGCGACGGCCCACGTGATCGCCCGCTTGGCGATGGGTCTGGCCGACGACCTCTTGACGACGACGGTCCTGGCGAGTCGAGCCCCGCTCGTGATCTGCCCGGCGATGCACACCGAGATGTGGGAACAGCCCTCGGTGCAGGCGAACATCGCCACCTTGCGCTCTCGTGGAGCGCTCGTGGTGGGGCCCACGACGGGCCCCCTCGCGGGAGGCGACGAGGGCCCGGGGCGCCTTGAAGAACCCGAGCGCATCGTGGAGGTGGTGGAGCGACTGCTGTCGGGTTGGCGCGGTCCACTGAGTGGGCGTCGAGTGCTCGTGAGCGCCGGGGGAACGAGAGAAGCCCTCGATCCGGTTCGAGTGGTGACGAATCGCTCCTCTGGCCGACAGGGGTACGCCCTCGCGACCGTGGCGGCCCGTCACGGGGCCTCCGTGGTTCTCGTCTCGACTTCGAGACAGCCGTTACCCCCCGACG
>JAKBAZ010000123.1 GCA_021826255.1 Actinomycetes bacterium | reverse complement strand
ACTCCGTGGGGGTCTCGTAGACTGAACTCGACGTCCATAGCTGCAGACGACGAAGGAAGAGTAGGGACTGGTCATGGCTTCCATCCTGGTGGTTGAGGACGACGCCGACATGATTGCGCTCGTTCGTCAGCACCTCGAAAACGAGGGCCACCAGGTTCGTACGGCGTCTAACTTGACCGGTGCCATCGACCACGTGTCGAGTGGCGAACCGGACCTCCTCCTGCTCGACATCGTTCTCGGCGCGGAGGACGGGCGCGACGTCCTTCGAGAAGTCCGGACCATGAGCGACGTGCCGGTGATCTTTATTACCGGGCGGGGTCTCGAGTCGGACCGGATCGCCGGGCTCAAGATGGGCGCCGACGACTACCTGGTGAAGCCCTTTTCTCTGGGCGAGCTCTCCGCCCGAATCGAATCGGTGCTGCGTCGAAGCACCAGCGCGCAACTGCGAACGGAGGGGCCGGACTTGTCGTTTGGTCCCCTCGTCATCAATGACGCCACTCACGAAGTTCGACTGCGTGGCGAGGTCCTGGAGTTGACGGCGAAGGAGTACTCCCTGCTTCTCTTTCTCGCCACGTCGCCACGCCAGGTGTTCTCGCGTCAGCAACTACTCGAGCACGTGTGGGATTCGTCGTCGGAGTGGCAGAACGAGGCGACGGTGACCGAACACATTCGTCGCCTCCGACTCAAGATCGAAAGTGATCCTGATCACCCTCGCTGGATTGTCACCGTACGCGGTTTCGGTTACCGCTTCGAGCCCTCAACGTAGTTTTTCGTGAGCGCCTCAACCGTGGCGTCAACCAGTTGAGTGGGGCGAAACGGTTTCGGGAGAAACTGGGCTATTCCCTCGGGAAACTCGGCCGTGACGTGGGCGAGGGGTCGACCGGACATCACGATGACCGGAGCGTGGGGACGGTGGCGGGCGAACTCCCGGGCGACGTCGAGACCACTCACCGCACCGAGATCGACGTCGGTGATGAGGAGATCGACGTCGGTCGAGTGAGCGACGAGGGCGAGGGCCTCCTCGCCCGAGGCGCTCTCTGACAGGGTCAGGCCGTGACGCGAGAGGACCTGAACGACCATGCGACGAAGGACCGGATCATCCTCGACGACCAGCACTGAGGCGTGAAGAGACGCGTGGGCCGCGCGTGTCACCGGGGTGAGCGGGGCTGGTTCATCGAGCGCGGGCAGGATGATGTCGAACGTGGTGCCGCGTCCGAGGGTGGACTCAGCGCGAATAGACCCCCCGCTCTCGTCGACGAAACGCCGGGCCGAGGCGAGGCCCATGCCGGTTCCCCGGTACGGGCCCTTGGTGGTGAAGAGAGGCTCGAAGCATCGTTGCAGTGTGGCTTCGTCCATGCCGTGACCGGTGTCGGACATGCGTAAACGCACCACGGGCCCGGGTGCGACGGAGCGCTCGCGCGCCTCGTTGTCGCCGAGAGTCATTCGGGCGCTCGAAATGGTGAGTGTGCCACCCTCTGTCATAGCGTCGCGGGCGTTGATGGCCAGGTTAAGGACCATCTGTTCGAACAAGTTGGCGTCGACCAGCACCGGCGTGGGAACGGTGTCGAGTTCCCAGACGACAGTCACGGTCGACCCGAGAATTCGTTCGAGAACTTCGGCGTTTGACGCGAGGGCCGAACTGACGTCGAGACTGGTCTTCGAGTTCGTCGTTGTTCGACCGAGGCTCTGCAGTTGAGTGGTGAGAGAGGCGGCGCGCTGGGACGTCGTCACGATGTCGCGCACGAGTGAACTGGCTCGGTCCTGTCCCGTGACCTCGCGACCGAGCATCTCGGCGTAGCCGGAGATCAGGGTGATCAAGTTGTTGAAGTCGTGGGCGACACTCGAGGCGACCTGGCCGCGCAGCTCCATGCGGTGGGCGTGACGAACCTCCTCTCTCAGTTCTTGTTGATCGGTGATGTCGTCGAGCAAACTCAAGAGGGACGCTTCGTTACTGGCGCTCGGGAGGACGGTCACTGCGGCCGAGATAATGCGGTCCCTCGAGGCCAACGTTGTGGAGAACTCACGGGCCGGAACGGCGCGACCACTCAGTAGGTCCTGCCACATCGTGGACAGTTCACGCCTGACGTCGTCGGGCCACTGCGGCGTTCGGCTCACCTCGGGGCTGCTCCAGGAGAGGAGGCGACTCGCGGTAGCGTTCCACCACCGTGGAGAGCCCGCGCCGTCGGTTTCGATGATCGACACGGGGGCGGCGTCGATGAGAGCCCTCAGCCGCTCCTCACTCGAGGCGACGGATCGATGCAGTCCGAGGGACTCAATGGACACCCCGGTCATTTGGGCTAAGAGTGTGAGAAGTTCTCGGTCCTCGTCGCGAAAGGGTGACTCGCGCCTGACCGCGCAGTGGCCGAGGTAGTCCCCATTAGATCCGCGAACGGGAGCGCACAACCAGGAGCCCTCAATCCAGGACGACTCCGCCTGAGTTCGCCCTCGAGGCCAACTCTGGTGAGCTGAAAGTCGAGGGTGTTCGACCCGCGGTAGGCGCCCGCGGGCGGCGTGGGCAATGAGTGGGGTGTCCTCACCCAGGGCCTGAACCTCGACGACAGCGTCCTCGGCGTTGAAGATGGATCGGGCGGCGCGAGCGAGGTCGTGTGCGACGTCACCTTCCTCACTGCGGTCCGAGACTGCGAGAGAGACGGCGATGAGTTGGTGCAACTGGCTCGCGAGGCGCTGGGAGGCTCGCACAGCCTCGCGAAACTCCTGGCGCAGCCGCCATCGCTCGACGTCGGCGCCGAACAACGTGACCACGTCGTCGACTCCATTGAGGTCGTCGTCGCTCCAGGGTCCGTCGCTTGTCAGGCGTTCGACGATTACGTAGGGTGAGTCACTACGGGGGAGACCCGCACGAAATGAGCGAACCGCGGGAGCGGGTATCAGAGCACGACGGAGATGCTCGCAGGGATCACCACGGGCACACGCACAGGTGGCCACTACCACCTGGTCCAGGTGATCGATCACTCCGCACCACTCGACGTCGTCACGCAGGGCGTCCACGAGCGCGTTGGCGAGCAAGTCCCACGAACCGTGAAGTCCCGCGGGGGCCATGAGCTCGGCGGCGTCGCGCCGGTAGTTGTTCCACCACTGGCGAGGGTTCATAGGGGGCGACCCGAGAAGAGGGCGTAGTCCTCGAGGAATCGATCGACCTCGTCCACCTCGAAGGGCCGAGCGAAGAAGAAGCCCTGGGCGGAGTCCACGTCCTCTCGAAGGAGTGACGTCCGTTGGGCGTCGTCTTCGACGCCGGCGGCCACGATGCGAAGGCCGGCGGCCCTCGCGTCACTCACGAAAGAGTGAAGAGCCCGAGCACTGTCGTCGTCGGCAAACGCGTCGGCAACGAGTTGGCGATCGAGTTTGGCCTCCGTGACTCCCGAACTGACGAGGGTGCTGACACTCGGAGTCCCCGGAACGACGTCGTCGATGGCCAGAGTGACCCCGAGGTTTGCGAGGTGTTGGAGAGCGCCATGTCGCTCCGGCGTCAAGATGTCGGCCGAAAACTCGAGCGTGAGGTGCCGGGGGGTGAATCGACTGGACCGAAGGTCGGTTCGCACGACGTCGATGAAGGTGGGATCATCGAGTTCGAAGGAGCTGATATTCACCGAAACGGCGAATCGGTAGCCCTTGGCGTGCCAGTCGGCGCCCTGATAGCACGCACTGGCCAGAACCCATCGACCGACGTCTCGCAACTGACCGGACTCTTCGAGGATCGTCAGAAAGTCGCTGGGATACAAGATTCCCCTGGCGGGGTGGCGCCAGCGGAGAAGGGCCTCAACTCCCACGAAGGAACCGTGGTGAAGATCGATTTCTGGTTGGTAGACGAGGTACCACTCCTCGTCGAGGGTGGCTCGAGCAATGTCGTTAAGGAGATGCGAATCGTGCGTCACCCTTCTCCTCCACCCACTAAATACCGAGCCCTAATCGAACTGGAACTTACCAGCCGGACCATTTCACTCGTGGCTACCTCGCAAGGACCAGCGCGAATTAATCCCCATTGACCAGCGACGACGCCCACTGCTCAGAGTTGGGAAGAAGTTGTGAATGGCGTGGGAGCGCCGTTATCTGGCGTTGCGAACCTGACTCCATGACGAAGAAGATCTTCAACTGGGGTCACGAAACTCGACGGAGTGCGCTGGAGAAGGTCGCCGTGGCCACGGCAGCCATGGCGGTCATCGTTCCCGGGGTGAGTTACGTGGCGAGCGCGTCGGCGTCGGTCAACGTGACGGCGTCGCAGTCCGGACATCTCACCACATCTTCTCGCGCTCACGTCATCTCGATCCACCACACCTCACTCGTGCACGTGGTTCGATCAGGTCTTATTCCGAAGCCGCTCGTTGTGGACAACCTGCGTCGCCACCGGCCCAGCTCCCCCACCACGACGACCACGGTCGCCCCCACCACGACGACGACGGTCGCCCCCACCACGACGACCACGGTCGCTCCGACGACCACCACGACGGTCGCCCCCACCACGACGACCACGGTCGCTCCGACGACCACCACGACGGTCGCCCCCAC
>JAKBAZ010000122.1 GCA_021826255.1 Actinomycetes bacterium | reverse complement strand
GATGTCTTCAAAATTGAGTGTGTGGGGATGACCCGCGAGGGCGCGAGTTCGGGGGAAGTGGGGTGAGCACTCGAGGATAAGCAGCCGCTCCGGATCGCGTCCGGCGCGCCGGCACTCCTCCAGGTGGGCCCCGCTGTAGAGGGACAGGGACACGTCGCCGTTCTCGTCCGGCATGGACGCCTGCATGATCATGACCCGCGCGTTGATGTCCTGACAGAGCAAGCCGTAGTGGCGAAAGAAAGAGGGAACGAACTGAATGTCTGCACCCTGATCACGGTAGAGGCGTTCTCCGGCGCCATAAAACGTCGCCCGGTAGTGCACCCCGGGATGGCGAAAGAGATCGTAGTTACCGAGCAGGAGACCTCCCGAGATCGTAAGGTTCTCCCAGTCGGTGCGTCGTGACATCTCCTCCAAGATGGTGCGGGGAGTACCAGTCACTAGTCCGAGCCCGACGGTGTCCTCCGGCCGAATGAGGTCCACCGCATCTTTCACGCTAAGGTCCCGTGCAGTCATCGGACCATTGTGCCCGGTTCTGAAACACCGTGCACGAAAGGGGAGCGAATGCTGATCGAAGTGTGGAGTGACGTTGTCTGTCCCTACTGCTACCTCGGATTAGCGCAACTCGAGTCGGCGCTCGAGAAGTTCGAGCACGCCGAGGAGGTCACGGTCGTACCACGCGCGTTCGAACTTGACCCGAGAATGTCTCGAGCCGGAGATCTCAGTGCCCGAGAACTGGTTGCCACGAAGTACGGCCTCTCGTTTGATCAGGTTGACCTCAACCACCGTCGACTTGGCGATTCGGTCGCGGAGTTCGGGCTCGAATGGAACGTGGACGACGCCCGACCGACGAACACCTTCGACGCCCACCGACTCATCGCCCTCGCTCGACGGACCAACCAGGCCCTCGAGGCGACGAAGCGACTCCACCTCGCCTATTTCGCCAACGGAGACCTTGTCAGCGACATCGACACCCTGGTGGCCCTCGGAACGGAACTCAACCTTCCCGATGTCGAGTTACTCCGTGATCCCACGATTGGAGCCGCCGAGGTTCGAGGCGACGAAGAGCGGGCCCACTCGTTGGGACTGCGAGGGGTGCCCGCCTTTCTCTTCAACGAACGCTACGTCGTATCCGGTGCCCAGGGCGCTGATGGTTTACTCGGCGCCCTGCAGCAGGTATACGAACTCTCGGTCGCTTCCTAGTCGCCCGACACGATGGCCGCCGAAGCCAACTGGTGACCGTCGTCGAGATTCATTACACGGACTCCGGTGGCGTCTCGACCCTGCGAAGAGATTTCTCGCACCTCAGTGCGAATCAGCACTCCGCCGGTGGAGGCTAAGAGAATTTCGTCATCCAGCCTTACCATGAAGGCCGCCACGACCCGACCACGCGCCGCGGTGAGCTTGATAGCGCGAACTCCCTGACCACCACGACCCTGACGATTGAAGCGTTCGGTCTTCACTCGCTTACCGTAGCCACTATCGGTCACGAGAAGGAGGTCAGCATCGTCTCGTACAACGTCGAGCGAAATGGCCCGATCCTCGGGACGAAGCTTGATGCCCCGAACACCAGTGGCGTCTCGACCCATTTCTCGAACCTCCGACTCGGAGAACCGAATCGAGAGCCCGGCCGACGTGACGACAATGAGGTCGTCGTCTCCCGACGTCGCCACTACACGCACCACCTCGTCACCATCTCGCAGTTTGATGGCAATCCACCCCTCGCGACGAGACTTGTCGTACTCGGAGAAGGAGGTTTTCTTGACCGTGCCCGACGAGGTTAAAAACATCAAGTACTTGTCACTCGGGAAGTCCTGGGTGTCGATGATGGCTTGAATGGACTCGTTGGGCTGCAGGTTCAACAAGTTGACGACCGCTGTCCCCTTCGCGGTGCGCTCCTTCATCGGAATTTCGTGACCGCGCAGTCGGAACACCCGACCCCGATTGGAGAAGAGCAGGACTGTCGCGTGGGTAGTCGTGTGAATCACCTGATCAACAAAGTCTTCGTCCTTGAGCTTGGCCGCTTGAACGCCCCGTCCTCCTCGAGCCTGAGTCCGAAAGGCGTCAGCCGAGACGGACTTGATGTAGCCCGCTCGGGTCATCGTCACCACAATCTCCTCATCGTCGATGAGGTCCTCCATACCCAGTTCACCCGGGTCGTTGACGATGGCCGTCAGCCGTGGCGTGGCGTAGGTGTCGCGGATGGCCGTAATCTCCTCGGCAATCACGGCGCGAAGTCGTACGTCGCTTCCCAAAATATCTTCGAGGTCGGCGATTGTGACGCGCAACTTCTCCATCTCGTCCTCGAGTTCGGAACGGCCGAGTCGAGTGAGCCGACCGAGCGTCATGTCAAGGATGTGGTTGGCCTGTTCTTCGGAGAAGTCGAAGGGTGTCGCCATCAACGCCACGCGCGCGGCTGCGCGATCGTCTGATCCCCTGATCGTCGCGATGACTTGATCCAGCATGTCGATGGCCTTCAAGAGACCCTCAACGATGTGAGCTCGCGCCTGAGCCTTACGGAGTCGGTACTGGGAACGACGGGTGACCACCTCAATTTGGTGACCTATGTAGTAACTCAGAACTTGTTGAAGGTTGAGCGTGCGCGGAACGCCATCCACCAGAGCCAGGGTGTTGACCGCGAAGGTGGTTTGAAGAGCGGTGTTTTTGTAGAGCTTGTTCAGCACAACATTCGCATTAGCGTCACGCTTCAACCGGATCACCATCCGGGCCTGACGGGCCGCCGTGTCATTCTGAACTTCGGCGATCCCATCCAACTCCCCGGACTTCACCAGATCGTCGATCTTCTGCTCAATCGACTCCACGGATACTTCGTACGGAAACTCAGTCACGACGATTCGGTTGACCCCGTGAGACTCCTCGATCTCGGCGACTGCCCGCATTTTGATGGAACCACGACCCGTACGGGCCGCGTCCAATATTCCTTGTCGCCCGAGAATCTGGGCTCCGGTGGGAAAATCTGGCCCCTTGACAAAGGTCAACAAGTCGTCGACTGTCGCGTCGGGGTGTTCCAAGAGGTGAAGCGTGGCGTCGATGGTCTCTCCCAGATTGTGGGGAGGTATTTTGGTGGCCATTCCGACGGCAATCCCCTGGCTGCCATTGACGAGGAGGTTGGGGAAACGGGCGGGAAGAACGGTGGGCTGTACCGTGGAGTTGTCGTAGTTGGGCTCGAAGTCGACGGTCTCCTCGTCGATGGAGTCGAGCATTTCGAGGGCCAGCGGCGCGAGTCGACACTCGGTGTACCGCATGGCCGCGGCTCCCTCGTCAGGACCGGTGCCGCCAAAATTACCGTGCCCGCTCACCAACGGGTGGCGCATCGCGAACTCTTGAACCATTCGAACCAACGCGTCGTAGATGGCACTGTCACCGTGGGGGTGGTACGTCCC
Organism: Actinomycetes bacterium; assembly: GCA_021826255.1. Classification (GTDB taxonomy): domain Bacteria; phylum Actinomycetota; class Acidimicrobiia; order Acidimicrobiales; family RAAP-2; genus RAAP-2. The sequence continues at coordinate 1,171 of JAKBAZ010000122.1, read as the reverse complement.
CATCACCTCGCCTACCACCTTGGCGCACTTGATGTGGGGTCGATCCGGTCGCAGTCCCATGTCGAACATCGCGTAGAGGATTCGACGGTGAACCGGCTTGAGCCCATCTCGAACATCCGGGAGTGCGCGCGAGACGATAACCGACATCGAGTACTCCAAGAAGGAGCGTTCCATTTCCAGGTTGATTTCAATCGGTTCGACGTAGCCGAAGACCTCGTCACCGTTATCCGTTGTCGTAGTGGAGTTTCTAGCCATAGTTCTCTTCGTTAGATGTCGAGGAAACGAACGTCCTTGGCGTTCGTTTGAATGAAGTGGCGACGCTGAGGCACGTCATCGCCCATGAGGATGCTGCACACCTCATCCGCGAGGGCAGCCTGTTCTACCGTGATCTGTAGTAATGCGCGCTTTGTCGCGTCCATTGTGGTGTCGCGCAACTCGTCGAAGTCCATCTCTCCTAGTCCCTTGAGACGTTGGAAATCGTTCTTGTGTTGTGGGTGCTCCTTTAAAAAAGCATCCTTGGCGGCGTCGTCACGGAGGTAGACCTTTTCCTTACCAACGAGCGTGGAGTAAAGGGGGGGCTGCGCTACGTACACGTGCCCATTGGTGACGAGATCTGTCATCTGCCGGAAAAAGAAAGTGAGGAGAAGGGTGCGGATGTGGCTCCCGTCCACATCGGCGTCAGCTAACAGAATGATCTTGTCGTAGCGAATTTTGGAGACGTCAAAATCCGCCTCCACTCCCGCCCCAATCGCCGAGACCAGGGCCTGGATTTCCGCATTCTTCAATATTTTGTCGGTACGGGCCTTCTCGACGTTGAGGATCTTTCCGCGGATGGGCAAGATGGCCTGATACTTCGGGTTTCGAGCGTCCTTGGCTGAACCACCCGCGGAATTTCCTTCAACGATGAAGAGTTCACACTCGCGAGGGTCTCGAGAGGAACAGTCCACTAGCTTTCCCGGAAGACCCGCCCCGTCGAGAGCGCTCTTTCGCCGCGTGAGATCGCGAGCTTGGCGAGCGGCCATGCGAGCTCGGGAAGCCTGAACGGCCTTGGCGACAATCTGCCCACCCTCTCGAGGGTTCTCCTCGAGCCACTCGGCCAGTTTCTCGTTAGTCGCCCGTTCAACCAGGGAGCGAATCGACACATTACCGAGCTTGCCCTTTGTTTGTCCTT
>JAKBAZ010000121.1 GCA_021826255.1 Actinomycetes bacterium | reverse complement strand
CGCCAGTGAGAGTCGGCCACAGGCGAACGTCGGAGGGGACCGTTGCGGTTCGCGAACGGACCTCTCGTCCGTGGGTGACGGGGTCCCACCCGAAGACTCGAACCGTTCCCGAGGTGGCTCGACTCAGTCCGAGGAGCACGCTGAGGGTCGTTGACTTACCCGCCCCGTTCGGTCCGAGAAGTCCATGAACTCGACCTTCACCCACCTCGAGGTCCATACCGTCGAGGGCGCGAGTAGCACCGTAGAGCTTCGTGACTTGTTGCATCACAATCACGTTCACTAGCCCAGGGTACGCCTCGTGGGGTGAGACCTCAGTGGTCGGGGCGCTACGTGTTGAGTGGCCCGAGGGCGGCCTCTTCAAGGGCAATGTCCCGGTGAGACGTACTCGTGCACGGAGTGCTGAAGACGAGGAAGTCCCCTGATCGCCAGTGGTGCTCGTCCGTCGCGTGATATCCCCGAAGCCACGGCACCCCGGCAATCATCCGAAGATAGAAGCCGGTCGGAAGACCCGGCCCGGGTCGGAGTGAGCCGACCGTCATCGAGCCCGAGGGCGCAGATCCGTTCGAGAGAATGGAGTCGGGGGCGTCGGGCTGGTCGCGCAAGGCCAAGCGCAGGTACGGGCCCGTGGTCACGGGACAGAGTTCTACTCCCGAGAGTCGGGCACCCTCGAGGATGTTCGAGAGAGACCGGTCGCCGACGAGGGGAATCTGACCCACTCGTCGCGTCACGAGACACAGGGTCTGGTCGTGGAGAGCATCGAAGAACTTACTCTCGAGGAGAACCTCAGCCGATTCGTTGAGGTGCACTCCCGAGCGCTCGAGAAGGCGGACAATCTCGGGACGAGAGAGGTGGCCGATCCGTAGCGGAAAGTGCGTCGTGGAGTCGAGAGTGAGTCGTGACGCGGTGACGGACATCACACGATGGGTGGGGACAGAGCGGTGCTGCGCGTCACGCTCGAGGTCACGGGGGAGCTCGCGGTGACCTGGGCCTCAATCTGGTGGCCGGCGTCGGAGGGGGAGAGGACGTAGGTCTGACTCGTGGCCCCGGGAATGGGCGTGGAGCAGACGCCGTTGGTGCACTGGTACCACTGGTAGGTAAACGACGTCGCGTTCAGCCAGGTTCCCGGAGCTAAGTGCAAGACGTCGCCCGTTCGGTAATTAAGGCTCGTCACGTCGGAGATGGAGGGAAGTGCGAGTTCGGTGATCGGCGGCGAGGTGAGCAGTGGAGTCCAGGGAGTGGGGGCGCTCAGCGTGGAGAGGGGGTTAGTCACGACCGCGAGAAGGTGGGTCGCGGCGTCGGCGCTGGTGGTGTGGTAGGAGGCCTTCGTGGCGCCGGGGATGACTCGACACCCCGCGACGTGACGAGGATCAAGGAGCTGAGTCGGGTTGCTCGGCGTGACCTGCGCCGAGCAGCGGTACCACGCGTACACGAATACCCCCGTCCAACCCGCCAGTGGGCCCACATTCACGGTGAGAGTGTCACCCACTGCGGGGGGGCGAGAAGAGCTGTTGTGAAGTTGAGGGGGTTGGAGAAAATACGAGGAGCGACGTTGGGGTCGGTAGTGGGCCATCGAGCCCGCAGCGGCGTCGAGAACCCAGAGGTCGTTCGGCCCGCTCGCCCCGAGCGCTACCGGGCGAGGCGTCACGAGGGCTTCGTTTCGCACGGCCGTGAGAACAGTGGAACTGAACGAACTGACTCTTCCCGCGCTGATCGTCACTCTGATCATCTGGTCACCCGAGGAGGTGCGAAGGAGAACGAAGAGGTAGGACCCGGAGCTCGCTAGCCCCAGCACTCCTTGAGCTCCCGCGAGAGGAATGGTGAGGGGTGCACCGAGGGCCCCCGAGGACGTGGTGATCTGTACGGCCGGGCGTGAGGCGAGTCCCATCACCACCGAACCTCGCGTCCAGGGAGATATAGCCCCGACGACACCGGCCGCTCGAACGTCACGGGTCACGAGCGAAGAACCGGTGAGGACTTCAGTCACCTGGTTCGAGTGAGCGTAGGACCACCACGCCACCCCGCTCGCGACTCGCACCGCCGAGGTGGGGACCGCGGAGAGTGACCGAGACGTCGCGAGAACTCTCGGCTCGCCACCCGACGAGTACTCGTGGATCCGACCATCGTTCTCGCTCACGAGAAGCGTCGTCGACGATACTCCGACGAGAGCGCGGAGCGGGCTCGTCAGGCTCACCCCGGTGAGCGGAGTGAACCCTTGGGCGGACCAGGCGACTCGCGAGAGTGCCGTCGACCCCGGCGACCCGATCCACAGCGTCGAGCCGGTCACGGCGAGTGGACCAGTGTTCGAGAGTGTGGTCGTCGCGAGCGGGCGCAACGCCCCGGAGGTGGAGTACAGCTGAAGTTGGTTGGGAGCGCTGGTCTCGACGACGAGGTGACTCCCGAGGGTCAAGAGCGCCACGGGCGTTGCGGCGAGCGAGTGGCTCGCAGCGAGCGTGAGAACGGGACTACCCAGCGTCGCGGCGCTGAACAGAGCCGTCAGCGTGGCAATTGTGCCTCTCACTATTTACTCCTTACGTCTCGCGTCGGCCTCCTTTCGAGTGTAGGTGGCGTGGGCGAACTAGCCTCGAGAGGTGAGCACGGGTCCGGCTCGAGAGCGCCCGTTGTGGCGGGGATGGCTTCACGTCGCGGGCGTCGTTCTGCTCGTGTCCTTCGCTCCTCTGCTCGTAGACCGGGCTCGGGGCCACGGATCCTGGGAGTGGTTCTATCTCGTCGGGGTCGGCTCCATGATGGGCGCTTCCGCACTCTTTCACCGAGTGACCTGGTCGCCCCGAGCCCGACAGATCTGGCGACGGGTGGATCACTCCACCATCTACGCCGCGATCGTGGGGACCTACCTGGCTCTCGCGGGCATCACGCTGACGGGGCGGACTCGAACGACGTTGATTGTCGTCGTCGGGCTCGCGGCCCTCGTCGGGGTCGTCGTCGGACAGGTTGCCCTCGGCGCTCCGAAGTGGGTGAACGCTCTGCCCTACGTCGTCGTTGGCTGGGGCGCTCTCGCCTTCGTGGTCCCGATCGAGCGTGGTGGGGGACCGTGGTGCCTCGCGTGGTTGCTGGTCGGGGGGGTCGCCTACACCGTGGGGGCACTGTCGTACGGGGCGAAGCGTCCCGTTCTCAACCCCCGAGTCTTCTCCTACCACGAGGTGTTTCACGCTCTCACCCTGGTGGGAGCGTTTGCCCACTATCTCGCGATCTACTCTGCGCTCGGACATCAATGATGAGAGAACCGGTGGAGGACTATCTCGAGGTCAATCGACGGTGGTGGGACGAGTCCGCTCGGCTTCACGTCAACACCGAGTTATACCCACTTGACGACGTCGTCGCCGGGCTCGACACCCGGCGTCCCTTCGAAGACGATGAGGTGGGATCGGTGGAGGGTCTCGATCTTCTCCACCTGCAGTGTCACTTAGGTACGGATACTTTGGGGTGGGCCCGTCGCGGTGCGCGGGTGACCGGCTACGACCTCTCGGGAGTCTCTCTCGAGATTGCTCGTGATTTGTTCGAGCGCACTAAGACGCAGGGCACGTTCGTCGAGGGACCCGTGTCGAGTGCGTCCGAGCGTCTCGGTACGGAGCGGTTTGATCTCGTCTACACGGGAATCGGGGCCCTCACCTGGCTCCCCGACCTGGCCGAGTGGGCCAGCGTGGTGCGCTCTCTCTTACGTCCGTCGGGCCGTCTCTACCTCGTGGAACTCCACCCCCTCCTCGGAGTCTTGAGAGACGATCAACCCGAACTCGATCCCGCGGCGAGTTATTTCTACCGACCCGAGGGTCTGAGAAGTACTGACGACGGCGACTACGCGGCCGGTACGGTCACACGGGAGTACACGACGACGCTCGAGTGGCAGCATCACCTCGGCGCGGTGCTCTCAGCACTCCTCGAGGCGGGCTTCACACTCCAGTCCTTTCGAGAGCACGACGAAATCTCCTACGCTCCATGGCCCGCAATGGAGCGCCTCTCGGGTCAGCTGCGGTGGCGTCTCGGCGAAGGTCGCGCCCACCTACCACTCGAGTACTCCCTCCTCGCACGACGCGGCAAATGAACTCTCCCTAGGAGGGGGCAGTGGTGCGTGTCATGGCCCACAACACGAAGAGTCGTCCGTCGTGACGTTCGGCCCCATTGATCAGAGTGAATCCGAGCTTCTCGGGAATCCGGCGACTTGGTTGGTTGTCGGCGAGGTGGCGCAGAAGGACCCGCTCGACGTCGGGGTGACTCAGGGCGAGAGTGGTGAGAGCCCGGGTGGCCCGCGTCGCGACTCCGCGTCTCTGGCAGGCCTGGTCGACCCAGTAACCGACCTCGACGTCTCGGGGTCCGTTTCGATCGTGGAGACCCACCATTCCCACGAACTGCCCCTCTTCTTCGATGAGGAGTGCGGGAGCCTGGTTGGCTTCGTACCCCTCAATCCACCGATTGATCTCGAAGCGCCGCTCCTCACGACTGACGGGTTCGCGGTGAATCCACGCACCGACCCACGGGACGAGGTAGTCCCGATTGCGCAGCACGGCGTCGTGAATCGTGTCGAGATCACTGACTCGAACTCGACGAATAACGAGTCCCTCGGCGTGAAGGATCACGGGGACGGGAATGTGA
>JAKBAZ010000120.1 GCA_021826255.1 Actinomycetes bacterium | reverse complement strand
GGCGACGACGAGTGCCCCCGACACGATGGCGACGAGGACGTCCCCCGAAGGGTCCGCAACCGCGTCGTAGGAGTGGAGAAACACTCGTCCGGCGAAGTCCACTCCCCGAGTCGAGCGCCTCGGACCGATGACGAGGCCGACGTGTCCCGCGAGGCCCCATTCGGGGCGCACCTCGGACCAGTCGTGAGCGCGCCGACGTAGGTCCCGGCGACGAGTCGACTCACGGGCTCCGAGGCGTGCTCCGTGCTCCTTCGCCAGGTGAGTCGTGGCGACGTTAAGGATCTCTCTCACCTCCTCGGGGGTGTCAGAGGAGAGGTCGACGTCGGCGAGGGTCGTCAAGTGTTCACCGGAGTAGAAGCGCGTGGTGGCGGGAATCGCGAGTCCCCGTTCGCTCAGGCCCGCGCGGACGTCGGGGTCGTTCAACACTTCGGCGAGTCCCGCGGCGTTCGGTCCGCCCGGGTGGGCGCCGCAGGCCCCACACTCGAGACTTGAGTAGTGGGCGTTCGCCACCGACAGGGCACCGTGGCCGAGGAGCAGAACGTGGGGGGCGAAGTGGGTCAGCCCGCTTTGTCGCAGCGCTCCCTCGGCGAGGTCGACTCGGTTGGTGTGCTCAACTCGCCACTGATGGACACGGCGTCGACGGCCCACGAGGTCGGGCCGGCTCACGCCGGCTACGGTGACGAGTCCGGTCGCCCAGCCCGAGACCTCGGCGAGAGCGAACATCGACTCGGGCTCGTGGGTGAGATCTCCGAGGGCGTCGAGCGTAAGGCGGGTAGCCCGAGTAAGGGGATCGAGTCGGTCGTCACTCACGAGTTCGGCCGAACTTTCTGCGAGGGCCGGCAGACCTTCGTAGTGGTAGCCCAGCCCGGGGGGCGCCACGGAGACGGGAAGCCCGAAGAATCCCGCCATGGCCAGAGTCTCGACGCGATCATCTCGTTCGAGGGCCCGGCGTAGAGGTTCCGAGCGCGGGTCGATGCAGCAGACCACTTGGAGGAGCGGATCACGCGGCGTGGGGGTGGCCGGAGTGCTGAGACGGGCGACGAACTCCCCCGTGAGGGCGTGTTCGAGAACTCTCAGCCTCTCGGGAATCGTGGTGTGAGTCGCCCGCTCGAGACGAGGTGCGGGCGCGTGGCGTCCCTCGAGGAGGACGAGGTCGACGGCGAGTGAGACTGTAAGGAAGTCGTCGAGACCGAGTCCGTGGGGATGGTGCCGGGTGGGGTGCGTTGTGTTCCACTTAGCCCAGCCCGCCCAGCCGGGTAGCCGCGCGAAGTGACGGGCGAACTCTTCGACGAGGTCCACCTCGTGGCTACCCACGAGGTGGAGTGCGAGCGTCTCGACGGGGAGATCGAGGAGGTCTTTGACCGCGACCCGGTGACGGTGCGAGAGTTCCGCCCAGCCGCCCCGCTTCGCGAGAACCTCGCGCACCTTGGTGAGGGCGTCTCGGTCGTCACTCACCCCGAGAGCCTCGAGCAACGTCGCTCCGACCGCGCGCCGTGCGCGGGGTCGGCGAACGTCGTCGGCGACTCGTTCGTAGGCCGTGGCGCCCCGGGGTCCCGGCCGATCTATTGAAGGGGTCGCGGGAACATCCAGTCCGCGTCGGCGAGCCTCGTCGAGGTGAGTGTTGTTGGGCCAGGGCGCGTGTCCGTAGCGAGTGGACCATCCCCACAGAGCCTCGGCGAAGGGGCGATCGGTGACGTCGAGGAGAGGATTGACGGCGACCGCCTCGTCGAGGGGAAAGAGGGGGGCGAGGTCGGAGGCGGCCTCGAGAACGAGGTTCGTCAGGTCGTTCACGCCGCGCTCCTCGCGAGGGGTGAGGCGCCGAGCGGAGTGACGGACACGCGAGAATGGCGTGGCCGGACCACGAGGGCGACGAGGAGCACGATGGCCCCCACGCTCCACCACGGTGCTCGGGGGAGAGTGGCGTGAGTTGAGGGGTCGAGCACTCGGCTGAGTTCGGTAACGACGGCCCCGTAGGCGAGAATGGTGAGCGAGCTCACCGCGGCGAGCAGCATCGCCCCGCGGGGGTCTCGACGTCTCACTCGGTAGACGAGGAGTAGGGCTCCGGGTAAGAGCACTCCGTCGAGGGCCGCGACATCGGTACCTCCAACGACCGCGCTCACGAGCCCGCTCACCAACACGACCACTCCGAGAGTGAGGTCGACCACGCCCACTCCGCGACTCGGCGGGGACGTGCGAGGAGTGAGAGACCGCCGTCGAATCGAACCGGCCGCGTTCATGAAACGAGTCGACTTGTAGAGAGCGTGACCGGTGAGGTGAGTGAGCGCGAGGACCGGCCAGCCGAGAGCCAGGGTCATCACCATGAAGGTCATCTGGGACACGGTGGAGGCCGCGAGTTGGCCTTTTAAGTCGGCGCGTCGACGAATGAGGGGCGCCCACCAGATCAGTTGCGCGACGCACGCCAGAACGAGGACGTCCCAGAGGATGGTTGGGTGACTGACGAGGGGCCGCAGGCGAATGAGAAGGACCGCCCCACCGTTCACCACCCCGGCGTGAAGGAGGGCCGAGACCGCGGTGGGGTTATTCACGGTCCCCACGACCCAGGATCGAGGAGAGCCCGCCCCCGACCTCAGGAGCGCGCTGAGCGACGCGCCGATCATGAGTACGGCCCCCGAGCTCACCTCGTGCAACGAGGCGAGGGACGTCGACGCGCTGGCGGTGACGAGAACCGCTGCGATGAGCGCCACGTCACCGAGCACGAGTCCGAGAACGCTCGACCGAGGGAGCCTCCCCAGAGGACTGGTCACGAGGAGGAGGGCCAGTGTCGCGAGACCGGTGAGGACGTAAGAGACGACGAGGACGTCGACGCGAGTGGCGAGGTCGCTCGAGAGGACGAGAGTGACCACGGATCCGACGAGGACTTGGGCGAGTCGATCGCGGCGCCGAGGGGTCCACTGGCGCACCGCGAACAAGGTGACGTACCCCCCGACCACCGCACTCACGACGGCGAGGTAGCGACCGAGCGCGTCGAGGTGCCACCACGCGGTGGTGCTCCTCGTGATGGCGATAGCTGCGAAATCGAGACCGTAGGTGAGGTACACCAGTCCCCGCCGGGCTCGCACCGACGACGTGGCGGCACCGAGTAGTCCTCCGACGAAGGGGATGAGAAGGAGAGCAACGATCACGCTCTCACAATAGCAGATATTTATTTCATGTTTTATAAAACGTGTTATGTAGTATGTGAATCATGAGACATGGGATGAGGCGCCTCGAGGAGGGTCAGCAGGTCCCCCACCGCCCGGTGCGCTTCGAGGGGGTGGCGAAAGAGGGCGGTGTGGTTCACCGAATAGGTGTTGCGACGCCCCGAGCGCGTCCGCGAGAGGTACCCACCCTCTTCCAAGTCCTTCAAAATGGCCTGGGTGCGCCGCTCGGTAATGCCGACCGCCTGGGCGATGTCACGGGTCCTCACGGTGGGGTCGCGAAAGACGCAGTGAAGGACGTGAGCGTGATTGGTGAGAAACGTCCACTCCGGACGCGAGCTGCCCGAATCGTCAGCGGTCGTTGTCGGCACGGGGCTCATCATACGAAGGACGAACCGTGAGACCGGAACGGACTCGTCGAGCCACGCTCGTTACTCACCATCAGAAGGACGTGGTGATGGGGCCACTTTTCGCCGCTCACGGGTGGAGCGTCGAGGTTCTTGACCGGGACACCGACGCGCTCGGCACCTTTAGTGGGGACGTGGAGCGCCACGGTACGCCCCTCGAGGTGGCGATCGCCAAGGCGCGTCTCGCGCGCGATGAGTGCCCGGAGGGATGGTGGGTGGCCTCAGAGGGTTCACTGGGTGTTGACGCCTTCGGTGTGACGTTTGATCACGAGATCGTGGTGATGGTGGACGCCTCGACGGGAGTGACGCTCGTAGGGGAGGCTCTGCGTCACGACGTCGTCCTCGTGGGTCGCGACCTCGAGTCCCCTCCGAACGCGGATCAGATCAGAGAAGTCGTGGCTCGCGCCGGCGTGCCCCACCACCGTCTTATGGTCGTCAGCCTCGATCACGACGTGGCGGCTCGCGGCGGGCTCCGTACTATCGAGGAAGTCGAGGCGGCCCTACGAGAGATGTCGGCCCCGGGACGACGTCTTCGCCTCCAGAGCGACTGTCGGGCACATTTCAGTCCCTCGCGCCAGCGGGTTATCGCCGAGGCGACTCAGTCCGTGCTCCGCCATTGGGCGACCCCGTGTCCGCGCTGCGAGGGACCCGGCTTCGCTGTTACCGAGGTCGTCGCCGGACGACAGTGCGCGAGGTGTGGTCGAGAGACTGACGAAGCGCGGGCGGAGGTGTGGCGGTGCCCCTGGTGTCAGTACTGGGCCGAGACGTTACTGAGTGAGACGGGCGCCGACCCCGCGAACTGTCCCTGGTGCAACCCCTGACGACGAGTTCATCTCGCGGGCGAGTGGAATGACCGAATGGACGACGGTACCGATTCCGGGAGTCGAGTCAACGTGGAGTGTGCCGTTTAAGAGTCGCGCCCGTTCGCGCAGTCCCACGAGGCCGAGTGAACTCGTCGACAGGGCCGTCGACTCACTCGGTCGAAACCCCACGCCGTCGTCACTGATGGTGAGGCGAACGTCCCCGGGACCGAACTCCACGTTGACGCGAACCTCGTGGGCTCGGGCGTGGCG
>JAKBAZ010000119.1 GCA_021826255.1 Actinomycetes bacterium | reverse complement strand
CACTACGAGCGAGCACCGTCAAACTGCGGTGATAGTCGGCCGAGGGTCTCACGGCGTGCTGGAGCCGGGCCACGGTTTCGATGTTGTGGTTCATCACGTCGGGACGAGCGTCGATGATGAGCTGAAGATCGCGCTGAGAACCCTTCAAGTCCGAAATCAACACCTCCACCGCCGTGTCGGGTGACGCGCTGCGGATGGCGCGAATCGTCTCCGCAATGGCGCCCGCCCCTCCGTCGGGCAGGTCGTCGCGAGCGACGCAGGTCACGACCGCGTGGCGAAGTCCAAGGCGTACCACCGCCTCGGCGACGCGAGACGGCTCCGTCGGATCGAGCGGCAGTGGCTTACGGGTGTCGATCAAGCAGAATCCACAGTTTCGCGTGCACCGCTCACCGTTCACCATGAAGGTCGCGGTTCCGTCGCGCCAGCACTCAAAAATGTTCGGGCATCCCGCCTCCTCACACACGGTCACCAGCCGCAAATCCTCGGTGAGCGTCCGCAAGCTCTGGTACTGCTCTCCCATGTGGGCTTCGATGCGCAGCCACTCGGGTTTGCGCGTCGCCAGGGGCAGCGACTCGTTGAGGTCGACTCCCGCCTTGCGCAAGCGTCGAATGAGCGGACGCTCGTCCGAGACTTCCGCGCGCGCGCGTTCCACCCGGGCCACCCGCTCGGACTCACCGAGCCGTCTCGAAAGGGCCCGCCCCAACTCTTCTTCCACGACGTCGTCGGCGACCTCGAGACCGAGAGAACGCAGAGAACCCACGGGCTTGTCGGGAATACCGCAGGGCACAATCGCGCGGAACGCGGCAAGATCGACGCTCACGTTGAGAGCGACTCCGTGCAGGGTGCGTCGACGACCATCATCGACTCGCATCGTTCGAGCTCCAACGGCCGCAATCTTGTGGGGGACCGAGTCCAGTCGAGCCCAGACCCCCGGGTACCCTTCGAGGCGACCCACCTCGCCGAGAACTCTCTCGGGATCGAGGGCGCGAACGGTATCGATGACCGCGTCCTCCATCCGTCCGACGTGCTCACGCCCCGCGCCCGGGTCATCGGGCACGGTCACGACGGGCCAGGCCACGACCTGGCCGGGGCCGTGGTAGGTGATGTCGCCACCACGATCGGTTTGAACGACGTCGGCGTCGAGGAGCGTCGGGGGGATGAGGAAGTGCTCCTCCTTCGCTCTCACGCCCTTCGTGTAGACCGGGGGGTGTTGAAAGAGGAGAACGTAGTCGCGGGGTCCCCGTGCGAGGGCGCGCTGGAGGTCGTCCGCCTCGGCGAAGGGAACTCGACCCAAGTGCCGGCGTTCGATCATCACACCTCCTTTGACAAACCCTGGCCCACCCGCTCGAGGAAGCGCGCCGCCACCAGCGGGTCACAGACGCGGTGATCGAACGAGAGGCCCAACGTGACGACATCTCGGGCGACGACGTTGCCCGCGTCATCGAAACTCGCCACGACTCGTCGCGATCCCACGCTCAACGTCGCGACCTGGGGGGCGATGATGAGGGGGGTGACCACCACTGTGTGTGGAGTCGGGCTACTCATGAGAGTGAACGTTCCCCCGAGTAGGTCGTCGGCCGACAACTGTCGCGACTCTCTCAGGTGATCCAACTCCCGTAAACGCTGCTCGATGGCCTCGACGTCGAGACTCGAGGCGGCGTGAACGACCGGGATGACCATGCCTTCGGGCGTACCGTGACGGACCACGCCAATGTTCACCGAGCGCTGCACGGTGAGGGTGTCGTTCATCCAGGTGGCGTTCAACTCCTCATACTCTCTGAGCGCCTCCACCAGAGCCTTCACCACGACAGCCTCACCCGACAGTGGGAGGCCGTCCACGTCTCGCGGGTGACGGACGAGGTCACCGAGGCGTCCCGCCTCTACTTCCACGGCGACGAAACCGTGAGGGATGGAGAAGGCTGAGAGCATCATGTGCTGAGCCATGCGGCGTCGTTGAGAACTCAGAGCGACGACCACTTCTTCGGTCGGTCCGAGAGCGACGGCCCGCTCCGCGTCTCGTCGGGTGATCTGTCCGCCAGGACCCGTTCCCACGACCGTCGAGGGCTCGACGCGTCCGGCACTCAGAATGCGACGCACGACTGGCGACACGACGAGGCCCGCGTCCCCCACGACGGTACCGTTGCTCGGCCCGGTGGGCGCACTGGGTTGGCTCTGCGCGACTGAGGGAGCCACATTCGCCGGGGCCACACTCCCGGGCTCGGCGTTCTCGTCGATCACCGCTACGCGAGAGCCCGTTTCGACGGTGTCGCCCTCTTCGGCCAAGATTTGGACCAGCACACCGGCCGCCGGAGAGGGCATCTCCGAGTCCACCTTGTCCGTCGAGACCTCGAAGAGGGGTTCATCGCGATTGACGAACTCGCCCACCTTCTTGAACCATCGAGTGATGATCCCCTCAGTGACCGACTCACCGAGCGAGGGAAGCGTGACCTCAGCCAACGTGGATTCCGCGTCCGGCCAAGGCGAGCAGGGTCTCACCGAAGGTCTCCGACAGCGAGGGGTGGGGTTGGATAAGCGCCGCGGCCTCCTCGGCCGTCGCCTCCCAATTCACCGCGTAGTACCCGGCCCCCAACTGCTCGGTTACCCACGGACCGGCCATGTGGACACCGAGGATTTGTCCCGCAGTTCCGTCGGGACGCTTCTCGGCAATCACCTTTACTACGCCGTCCGTCTCCCCAATAATCTGGGCCCGACTGTTGCCACCGAAGGGGTCCTTCTTCACCACGACGTCGTAGCCTCGTTCCTTCGCGGCGGCTTCGGTGAGGCCCACGAAGGCGACTTCGGGGTTGGAGTAGATGGCCCAGGGAACCCGGTCGTAGTCGACGGGCATCACCGGCTCACCGAGAATGGTCTTAATCGCGACGACCGCCTCGGCGAAGCCGACGTGAGCGAGTTGCGGCGTTCCCGCCACCACGTCGCCCACCGCGAAGACCTGAGGGTTCGCGGTGCGCATACGGGAGTCGGCGACCACGAAGCCTCGCTCGTTGACCTCGACGCCCGTCCCTTCGCCGAGTAGGCCCTCGGTCCGCGGCCGACGACCGACCGACACCACGACGACGTCGACGCTCACGCCGTCACGACCCTCGAGAGCAATGGTGGTGCCCTTCTTCGTCGGTTCGTGACCCGTGATCGAAACTCCCGTCAGAATCTCGATGCCCCGCTTCTTAAACGCGCGCTGTACGACGCTCGCCACCTCGGTGTCACAACCGGCGAGAATCGAGGGCAGGCTCTCCAAAATGGTGACCTTTGTTCCCATGTCGGCGAGAACGGAGGCGAACTCACAACCAATAGCGCCACCGCCAATGACGGCGGCGGTCTTCGGGAGGCTCGAGAGATTCAAGAACTCGTCGGAGGTCATGACGATGGAACCATCCACGTCGAATCCGGGAAGAGTGCGAGGAACCGAACCGGCCGCCAAGATGACGTGGGTACCTTGCGCGACAACACCGGCGTCCGCGCCATCGAGCACGGTGACCATCTGATTGGCATCAAGTCGTGCGGTGCCCTCGAAGAGGGTGATCTTGCGACCCTTAATCAGGCCGCTCAGACCCTTGTGCAGACGATCAACCACCTCGTTCTTGCGCGCTTGACTCACCGAGAAGTCAACGCTGACGCTCTTCGCGGTAATACCGAAGTCACTGGCGTGTTCGAGAGTGCGTCGCACGTGAGCCGTCTCGAGGAACTCCTTCGCCGGCACGCAACCGCGGTGCAGGCAAGTGCCGCCCACTTTGTCGCGTTCCACGAGGGCTACGTTCAAACCACCCGCCGCTCCGTACAGCGCGGCCGCGTAACCACCAGGACCGCCGCCAATGACCACAACATCGAACTTCTGGACCTCTGGTGCCACGGTGTTCCCCTTTTGACTCTGCTTCTGAGCCCCCCGTGCGAGTCTACGACGTGGGGCCGAGCCCCCTCGCGCCCGATTGGCGGTCGGCGGCAGTCGTCGCCAGGCGATCGACGAGATCGTTCATCACGTCACCGCTGTGACCTTTCACCCAGCGAAATTCGACTCGCCGAGCACTCTCCAAGGTCAGAGAGAACAACTCTTCCCAGAGGTCCCGATTAGCTACCGGCTGTTTCTGGGAGTTGCGCCACCCCCGGCGACGCCATCCGTCGTACCACCGCTGGTGAAAACAGTTCACCACGTAGGTCGAGTCGGAGACGATTTCGACGTCCTCGTCGGGGTGTTCGCGGAGAGCCTCGATCACGGCCACAATCTCCATCCGCTGATTGGTGGTGTGCGCCTGCGCCCCGCTCGCGAAGTGGCGGTCGTCTTCGGCCCACGCCCATCCGCCCGGTCCGGGATTCCCTCGACAGGCTCCGTCGGTGTAGAGCCGCCTCATCGACGCCGCGTGATCCACGCGTCAGGGTCTGAAGTGAATCGAGTCACGGCACTCGGAAGTTCGCCGCGCAACACGTCGCCCAGCGTGACGTGCTCGAGCACTTCGCGCAGAGCCCCGCGCACTGCCACCCAGACGTCGCGGAGGTGCTCGGCCTCCCCCTCGTACTCGAGTGTCTCGGGCCTCATGCCCCGAACTCCCGCCATCGGACCCGACACCACCCGAAGCACGTCAGCGATGGTGATCGAGTCAGGGTCTCGAAGCAGGCGAAAGCCCCCCTCGGGCCC
>JAKBAZ010000118.1 GCA_021826255.1 Actinomycetes bacterium | reverse complement strand
CAAGAACTCCTCGGGGATACCGAGATCGAGGTACCAGGCAAACCGAGTCTCAATCCAGTAGCGGTACCACTCGTCAGCCTCGGCGGGGGGCACGAAGTACTCCATCTCCATTTGCTCGAACTCGCGAGTTCGAAAGACGAAGTTGCCCGGCGTGATCTCGTTGCGAAACGACTTACCGATCTGGGCGATACCGAACGGTGGCTTCTTTCTCGTCGTCTGAAGAACGTTGGCGAAGTTGGTGAACATGCCCTGGGCCGTCTCGGGACGTAAGTAGGCCGTCGCCCCGTCGCCCTCCACCGGACCGGCTTGGGTCTTGAACATCAAGTTGAAGGCTCGCGCCTCGGTGAACTCGGTCGACCCGCACTGGGGACAGACGCCGTCGATCTTGTCCTCGCGCCAACGTTCGTGACACTTCTTGCAGTCCACCAGGGGATCGGTGAAGGTCTCGAGGTGTCCCGAGGCCGCCCAAATCGCCGGGGGCGAGAGAATGGCCGCGTCCAGTCCGACGACGTCCTGGCGACGTTGGACCATCGCGGACCACCACGCGTTCTTGACGTTGCGCAGCATGTTGACCCCGAGGGGGCCGTAGTCGTAGGTGGACCGGAAACCCCCGTAGATTTCGGCGGAGGGGAAGATAAACCCCCGTCGCTTGGCGAGATTGGTGACTTTCTCGAGGTGATCAGGGGCGTACGACGGTTCAGCCATGATGTAAGGCTAGTGGACCCCTAGGAGGAACTCCGTGGTGAGGGGTCATGATCAGCACTTCGCAGACGAAGGATGACTTGGTTAGCGACGAGGCGAGCAGTCGGTCGAAGGGTGACACGATTACCGTGAACCTCGACCAAGTGGGCGATCTCGTCGAGGGAGTCAAACGCCTCCCTCGGAACCCCTCTCCGAGTGCGCAGTGCGAGAGAGTCGCGCTCGAACTCGCGTGCGGACTCCGAGAGTTCCTCTTCACCCCCGAGGGGGGCCTCGCCTCGTCGCACCATCGCGATGTAGCGCTCGGGGGTACGCACGTTCCACCACCGACGACGACCCCGGTGTGAGTGGGCCGCCGAACCGAAACCGACGTAGTCGCCGTCGTCCCAGTAGACGTGGTTGTGGCGACACTCGTGACCGGGACGAGCCCAATTGGAAATCTCCTCCCACTCGTAACCGGCGTCCTCGAGGACTCGACCAACGAGGTCGTACGCGTCGGCGGTGTCGTCTTCGTCGGGATGACGACGGGGGTCTCGACCGAGAGGCGTGGCGGGTTCCGGGGTCAGGGCGTAGCAACTGATGTGGGGCGGGGGGTTCTCGAGGGAGAGGATGTCCTTAAGAGTTCGTTCCACGTCGGCGAGGCTCTCGGCCCGCGACCCCACGATGAGGTCCATGTTCCAACTGAGAAATCCCACCTCGTGAGTCCGAGCGGCCACCTCACGGTGGGCGCCAGTGCCGTGACGTCGTCCGAGGTCGGCCAGCACGGCGGGTTGGGTCGACTGAATCCCGTAGCTCATGCGGGTCACTCCGGCTCGCCGGTACGCGACGAGGCGCTCGAGGTCGGCGTCTTCGGGATTGCACTCGACGGTGACTTCGCAGTCCTCAGTCCGTTCGAGAGCGTCGAGTACTCGACCCAGCTCGGCGGCGGGTAGTCGAGACGGCGTGCCTCCTCCGAAAAAGACGCTGGTGGCTCGGGGTAGACCGGCGTCTTTCGCCCGAGCAATCTCGGTGAGGAGCGCCTCCACGTAGTCGTCCATCAGGTGATCGCGGTCGGCGTAGGTCGCGAACGCGCAGTAGTCGCACCGGTGGGCGCAAAAGGGCACGTGGACGTACACGCCGAACTCACTCGACACGCTCATTTCGACGCCCTCACCTCGGCGAAACGCGCGAGAGCCTCGTCTCGTTCCCGGGCCGCGTCGACGAGAGGTGTGGGGTACCTCGGTGGGGCGAGGAGCCCGGCGCCCCCACCCGGTTGGAGACACTGGGGAGCAGATGTCCCCCTCAACTCCTCGACGTAGTGGCGCACGTAGACGCCCTCGGGGTCAAAACGCTCCGCCTGAAGCGTGGGGTTAAAGACCCGGTGAAAGGGCGCGGCGTCGGTTCCGGTGCCCGCGGTCCACTGCCAGCCGTGCTGGTTCGACGCGACGTCGGCGTCGATCAAACACCAGAGGAACCACCGGGCGCCCCAGCGCCAGTCGAGGTGGAGGTGCTTGACGAGAAATGAAGCGCAGACCATGCGCACCCGGTTGTGCATCCACCCCTCGCTCAAGAGCTGGCGCATACCGGCGTCCACGAGCGGGTAACCGGTTCGACCTTCTGCCCAGGCTCGAAATCGATCTCTCGCCTCCGAGCCCTCGTCCACTCGCAGGCGCTCCATGACTGGCTGCAGTGCTCGCCAGCGCGACTCGGGGTGGTGGTACAAGACGTCTCCGTAGAACTCTCGCCAGGCCACCTCGGAACGAAAGACGCGCGCCGACTCCGAGCTCGTCACGGTGGCGTCGAGAACCTGGCGAGGGTGAATGGTGCCAAATCTCAAGTGGGGACTCAGCCGGGAAGTCGCCTCGAGACCCGGGTGGTTTCGCCCCTCGGCGTACTCGTCAACGCGAACTCGGAACTCGTCGAGGCGACGCCGAGCCCCCGCTTCTCCCACGTCGTCGAACTCCCTCGCCGTCGGATCACCAATCCCCTCGAAGAGTTCAGGGCGCCCCCCGCCGGCCGCCGCCACAACGGCCTCAGGGGTAAGTGTGGGTAGAGACAGCCAGTCGATCCCTCGCGTCGACTCGACCGGAGCGGGCGGGCCGCTCGCCTCCCACCCGCGAAAGAAGGGGGTGAAGACCTTCGGTGGCGTTCCGGCCGCCGTCATTACGGTCCCGGGACGGATGGCGTAGGGGATGTCGGCGCGCACGAGGGTGATTCCCTCGGCCGCGAGTTCTCTCTCCACCCGCTCGTCGCGAGATCGCCCGTAGGGGGCGAAGTCCTCAGTGATCACGACCCGTGTCGCCCCCGACTCTCGACAGACCTCTCGCACCACGCTCGAGGGTTCACCCGCGCGCAGGACGAGCGCTCCCCCCATGGACTCACTGAGCGCGGCGAGGGTGGCGGCGAGGTAGTGGGCTCGCGACGGACCACACTGGGCGAGGAGGCGCGGATCGAGGACGAAGAGGCCGACCACCGGACCCTGAGAGCTCGCCTCGATGAGCGCCCGGTGATCGCTCAGGCGAAGATCTCGACGAAACCACAAGACGGTGGGCGAAGTCACCGCACCGTTCTAGTGGTTCGTAGGTCGAGAGCCGCCCGCGCACTCTTGAGTCGCCGTCCCAAGTGTTCCTCGAGCGCTTCGGTGAACAGTTGGGTAATCTCCGTCGCGCCCGGGGGGTCGAGCTCTCGCAACACTGCGGACAAATCGCCCCCGAGCATACGCTGGGACAGCTGCAACGCCTCGCCCGAGATCACCCGACCGGTGCGACACGACGCGCAGAGCGCTCCCCCGCTCGGCGCGTGAAAGGCCACGAGAGGGCCGGGACTGGCGCACTGGGCGCACTCGAAGAGTTGGGGCGCGACCCCGTCGTGCACGAGCAGTCGGGCGAAGAAGGCCGGTGCCACGAGGCCCGGAGCGTAGGTCGGATCGTTCAACGTGCTCAATACGCGAAGCACCAGGGCGAAGAGTTCCTCGTCCACGAAGTCCTCGACCGGCACGGCGTCGATGGCCTCGATCACCGAGAGCCCAGCCATAATTCGTTCGTAGTCGGCGCGCACCACGTCGTAGCGCGCCACGTGCGCCACGTGGCGCGTGACGTAGAGCGCACCACGGGATTTCACGGCGTCAACTCTCACGTGGGCGAGGGGTTCGAGGGCGGCGCCCATGCGTGAGCTGGGGCGACGAACTCCTCGGGCGAGGAGGCGAACCTTTCCGGTCGATCGGGTCCAAAGTACGACGACCCGGTCCGCTTCGCCGGAAGGGTAGGTCCGAAGAACAATCCCCTCGTCGGCGAGTTCGTTCACGCCGGCGGATCGCCGCGACCGTGACGGTCTCGACCCTCAAACTTCGGGCGACGAGGCGAGATGCCCACGAAGCGCTGGATGCCGACACCCCCCGCCACGAGAACTCCGAGCACGAGGGGGGTCGCCAGCGGTCCGATCCAGGAGTGGTTCGCCGTGAGGGCGATCACCCACAACGCGGCGTAGAAGAGCCCACCGAGAATCCAGCCGAGGAGTCGGGCGCTCAACTCTCGAGCGCTCCGAATCGACGATCGCGCCCCTGGTACTCGGCGATGGCGTCGAAGAGGTGCTCGCGGCGAAAGTCGGGCCAGAGCACGTCAGTGAAGACCAGTTCGGAGTAGGCCATTTCCCACAACAAGAAGTTCGAGGTGCGAAACTCCCCCGACGTCCTCACGATGACATCGGGGTCGGCCAACTCGGGGTGGTAGAGACGCGCGGCAATGGCCTTCTCGTCCACTTTGTGCGCGGGCACCCCGTCGCTCACCAGGCGCTTGACGGCGTCGACAATCTCGGCACGACCCCCGTAGTTGAACGCGATGTTGAGGGTTAGCGCCGTGTTCGTCGCCGTGAGGGCGGCGGCCTCGTCCATTCGCTTCAACACGCCGCGAGGTACGCGCCAGTCACGACGCCCCGAGAACGTAATACGTACCCCCACCTCGTTCAATTCGTGCTGGCGTCGCTCGAGCAGTCC
>JAKBAZ010000117.1 GCA_021826255.1 Actinomycetes bacterium | reverse complement strand
CTGGACATCGTTCGAGGAAAAAACGAGGTCCAGCGTTCCCTCGATGAGCAACCAGACCGCGTAGGTCACCAGGATGGACATTCCCGTTCGATCGGGACCCTTCAGTCGCGCGATGAAGAGTCGCTCGATCACGACCCCGACGATGAACATCGCCGGGGTCGTGATCAAGAGACCAACAAACAAGTCGACGTGCCAATGCACCTGAAGGGCGTAGCTCAGGTAGGCCGCCAGAACCACGAAAGTTCCTTGGGCGAGGTTGATGATGTCCATCACACCGAAGATCAGTGTGAGCCCAGTAGCCATGAGGGCGTAGACCGCACCGGTCAGGATTCCGTCCTTTGCGGCGCTCAACAGAGCAGTGGCGTTCATCGACTACTTCCCCCAGACCGGCTTCGGGTAGAGGATCTTGACGGTGTTCGGGTCCCCGATGGGGTTGACCTGAACGAACTTGGTGCCCTGCCACTGGAACGTGAAGGCCGTCGGGTTAACGTTCTCGCCGAGGCTGTTGAACTTCACCGGCCCCTGCGCCGAGGTCAAGGTCACGCCGGAGTGCAGGTAACTGATGATCTTGGCGTTGTTGAAGCCACCCGTCGCCTTCACGGCCTGGGCCATCACTTCACCCACCGAGTAGGCCTCCACGACGTCGCTCGAGATGCCCGCCGGAGTACCGCCGTACTTCGCGATGTACTCCGCCACCATCTTCTTGCTCAACGGGTTCGCCGAGGCGCCGTACCAGGCGTTCGGCACCATCACGCCGTCCGCGTTCTTCGCCCCCACCGCCTTCAAGAAGGTGGTTCCCTGGTCGGGTCCACCCGTGGCGATCATCGCCTTCGGGTTGTAGCCCGACTGCTCGAACGCCTGCATGAAAGACGACACCGTCGGCACGTCCACCGAACCGAGAACCACGACGTCAGCCTTAGCGGCCGCCACGGAGTCGGCGATGGAGGTGTAGTCGGTCACTTCCGCCGGGAAGACCTTGTTGAACACCATCTTGATGCCGGCCTTGGTCAGCATGCCCTGAATGGAGGTGACCTGAGGCTCAGTGAACGGGTCGTTCGAGGTCACGTACGCCACCGTCTTCGGTCGCTTAGCGGCGGGCAACGAGGTCACCCACTTCGCGAACGGTAACAAGTCTCCCGAGACGGGCAAGGACACGTCAAAGATGTTGTGCAACCCCGCCTGGAAGACGGACGGCGCTCCACCGGCACCCTCGATGAGGGCGTAGCCGTAGCGCGCGGCGGCCTTAGCGGCGGGCAGCGACAACAGTGACGAGAACGGGCCGAAGGTCAGGTTGTCGTGGTTGACCGAGATGAGCTTCTGGTAGTTCGTCACCACCTGGGTCGGGCTCGAGGCGTCGGAGACGATGTCGAGCTGCACCTTGTGACCGAGAAGGCCACCCGTCTTGTTCACGTCATTCGCCCACAGTTGGTAGCCCTGTTCGAACGCTTGGCCGTCGGCCGAGAAGTCACCCGAGAGCGACAAGGAGATGCCGATCTTCACGGGCGCACCCTTGGCCAAACCACCGGACGACGCTCCCGCATTCGAGGACACGACGGCGGTCAAGACTGACGCCGCCGCCACCGACGATAGCGAGAGGACGCGAAGGAATCCCCTTCTACTCTTCATGTATTCCCCCCAAGGAATGACACTTCGCCACCACTGGTGACGAAACGACCGCTCCCCCCCGGAGCGATGAGGTCACAGTAACGAGGGGACCGGGGTCGGTCAATGACATTGACCATGAAATAAGTTCGGAGCCGTAAAAAGAATTAACGATTGCTCCACCTAGGAATGTGGGGTTCTCCTCCGTTACCATCAGGCCCCCAAGGGGGAAACACGATGGCTGACGCTCTACTGGAGACCGCAATTTCGAACTGGGGTCCCCGCTTCACCGCGAGTGGCGTCGACGCGAGCGACTACGCCCGTGTGACGGCGGAACTGTCCACCTGGGACGAGTGGTGCGCCGCGTGGACGAGGGCCGCAGACCAGCACGACACACTCGCGCGTATCGCGCTCGACGAAGGCCGCCATCTGAGCGCCGGGGAGGCCTTCCAGCGCGCCGCTACCTACTACCACTTCGGAAAGTTCCTGTTCGTTCACGACCTGGACCAAGCGCGCTCGACACACCAACGCGCGGTCGAAGCGCTCACGAGAGCCCTACCCCTCGTGCGTCCGACGGGTCGTCGCGTCGAGATCCCCTATCGCCATCACCACCTCGTGGGCGTCCTGCGCACCCCGGACTCCTCGACCCCCCACCCGACCGTGATCTTGGTCCCGGGCTTGGACTCGGCGAAGGAGGAGTTCTCACTCGTCGAGGCCGCCTTCCACGCTCGAGGTCTCGCCACGTTCTCCCTCGATGGGCCCGGACAAGGTGAGTCAGAGTGGGACTTCGCCATCGAGCCGGACTGGACCCCCGTCGGCGCAGCCGTACTCCAGGCTCTCGAGTCGTGTGACGACGTGGACTCGGACCGAGTGGGGGTGTGGGGCGTCAGCCTCGGGGGTTACTACGCCGCCCGCCTCGCGTGCGCCGACTTGCCGATTCGAGCCACCGTGGCTCTCGCGGGTCCCTTCAACCTGGCGGACGCCTGGGACCACCTCAACCCCCTCACTCGGGCCGCCTTTCGAGTCCGAAGCCACAGTGCCAGTGACGACGAAGCCCGCGAGGTGGCCGCCCAGTTGTCCCTCGCCGGGCACGCGGCGGCGATTTCTCGACCCCTGCTCGTCATCTTTGGTGGGAGAGATCGGCTCTTCGACGTCACTCACGCGGAGCGGCTCGTCGCCGCCGTTCCCCACGCCGAGCTTTTGCTTCTTCCCGAGGGTAACCACGGGTGCGCCAATGTGGTCTATCGACACCGGCCCTACAGCGCCGACTGGCTCGCTCACCATCTCGGCGCCTCCGCGCCCACCAACTCGAAGGAGTCCCGATGACCGACATCGTTATGCCCCAGCTCGGCGAAACCGTCGCCGAGGGTACCGTCGCCAAGTGGTTGAAGTCAGTCGGTGACGAGGTCGCCAAGGGAGAGGCTCTGTTCGAGGTCTCCACCGACAAGGTCGACACCGAGATTCCGTCGCCGGCGTCGGGGGTGCTGCTCTCGATCCTTGTTGAGGAGGGCCGGACCGTGGACGTCGGCACCGTACTCGCCGTCGTTGGCGTGCCCGGGGAGGTCGCCACTCCTCCTCGCGACGACTCGCCGCCCGCTAGCGAACCGGCGTCCTCGACCCACTCTGCGAGTTCGACTGCTCGCACCCCACGAGAGGAGTCGACACTTCGACTCTCCCCCCTCATTAAGCGACTGCTCGACGAGTTCGACCTCGTCGCGAGTGACGTTGTCGGAACCGGCCCCGGGGGGCGAATCACGAAGGAGGACATCGCGCGCACCGTCGCCGAACGAGACGCCCTCAACTCCTCCGACGGCCCGAAAGTGAGTTCGCCGGTCGTGCGTCGACTCATGAACGAGCGGGGTCTGAGCGAGGGCGACCTCGAGCCCACCGGACCCCACGGGCGTCTCACCCGAAAAGACGTCGAGTCGGCGTCTCTCACCCGGGGTGACGAAGTCATTCCCTTCAGCAAGATTCGACGTCTCACGGCCGAGCACATGGTCCGGTCCAAGGCAACCTCGGCCCACACTCTGATGGTGAAAGAGATCGACTTCGAATCCATCGAGGTCGTTCGACGCCGTCACGGAGCCCAGTTCAAAGAGTCCGAAGGTTTCTCACTCACCTACCTCCCCTTCATCGCCGTCGCCACTCTTCGGGCTCTTACGGCATTCCCTCACCTCAACGCGTCCGTTGGTGACAACGAACTCATCGTGCACCACGACCTCAATCTCGGCGTCGCCGTGGATCTCGACTCTGAAGGATTGGTCGTGCCGGTCATCCGTCGGGCCGACTCCTACGGAGTTCGCGACATGGCGCGCTCGATTCGCGACGTCGCCACTCGGGCGCGACACAAGGGTCTCAGTCTCGACGACCTCAGTCACGGCACCTTCACCATCACCAATCCTGGCCCTTTCGGCACCCTCCTCACGGGAGCGGTGATTAATCAACCCCAGGTCGCCATT
The DNA here is from genome assembly GCA_021826255.1 of Actinomycetes bacterium. Classification (GTDB taxonomy): domain Bacteria; phylum Actinomycetota; class Acidimicrobiia; order Acidimicrobiales; family RAAP-2; genus RAAP-2. The sequence goes on along the minus strand of JAKBAZ010000117.1, from coordinate 614 downwards.
CTCGCCACCGACGGCGTCACGAGAAAACCGGTGGTGGTGACTTCACCGCACGGTGAAGAGTCCATCGCAATTCACTCCGTGGGACTGGTGGCCCTCACCTTTGATCACCGCGCCGTCGACGGGGCCTACAGCGCTCGCTTCCTCGCTCGTCTGGCGGAGGAACTCCAGGGTGACTGGTCGGACGCGCTCGCCTAAGCGACCGAACCATAACGGCACTTAGGTAGTCTTCGGAGATGACCCGTGATCGAATCCTCGAGGCCGCGGCGCACGAGATTGAAGTCAACGGCCTCACCCTGTTTCGCGTCAAGCGGGTCGCCGCCGACGCCGGAATCTCGGTAGCGCTGCTCTACAGCTACTTCTCTGACCGCGAAGACCTCATCGCCGCGGCGATCGTGCACCGCTTCCGCCAGGTGATCCTCGGGCAGGCCGATATCTTTATCCAACCCTTGAAGGGCATCTCGAGCCCCGAGGAGTTACGTCGCGCCCTCAGCACCATGATTCGTGACGCCCAGGACCCCGAGCGCACCGAGCAGCGCCTCAGTCGAATCGACGGAATCTCCTTCGCCCACCACAACGCGGTCGCCTCGGCCGGTATCGCCGAAGCGAAGGCCGAA
>JAKBAZ010000116.1 GCA_021826255.1 Actinomycetes bacterium | reverse complement strand
ACCAGTTGCGAGTGGGTGACCCCCTCGACAAGAACACCGACGTGGGGGCTATCAACTCGGCCGCCCAGTTGGCCAAGATTACGGAGTTGGCTCAGGCTGGAGAGCGCGAGGGAGCCGAGCGCTACTCGACGAGTTGTACTCTGCCCGAACGCGGCTACTGGTTCGCTCCCACCGTTTTTTCTAACGTCTCCCAGACCCATCGCATTGCTCGAGAGGAAATCTTTGGTCCCGTTCTCTCGGTGCTGACCTTTCGTACCCCCGACGAGGCTGTGGCCAAGGCGAACAACACCCCCTACGGGTTGGCCTGCGGAGTGTGGAGTGAGAAGGGCTCACGGACTCTCTGGGTGGCAGAACGCCTGAAGGCCGGGGTGGTGTGGGCGAATACGTACAACCAGTTCGACCCGACGAGTCCGTTCGGCGGAGTGAGAGAGTCCGGTTTCGGGCGCGAAGGTGGCCGACAGGGACTGGAGGCGTACCTCGATGTCTGAACGACTGGACGTCTTAAAGACCTACAAGCTCTTGATAAAGGGCCAGTTTCCTCGCTCGGAGTCGGGTCGGACCTACGAGGTTGTCGATCAAAGTGGCGCGTTCCTCGCCAACGTCGCCCGGGCGTCGCGTAAGGACGTCCGCGAGGCCGTACTCGCCGCCCGATCGGCGCAGCCGGCCTGGGCGGCGTCGAGCGCGTACTTGAAGGGACAGATTCTCTACCGGTGGGCCGAAATGGCCGAGTCTCGACGCCGTGACCTCGCCGACCTCGTGGCGAGAACCACAGCGAGTCGCGGGGCCGAGGCGGAGGTGGCCGCGGCCATCGATCGTTTGGTGTGGTACGCGGGCTGGACCGACAAGATCGCCCAGGTGTACGGGGGTGCGAACCCTGTGGCGGGCCCCTACTTCAACTTCTCCCTACCCCGGCCCTGCGGGGTAGTGGTCGCGGTGGCACCCGCCTCGGGGTCTCTGCTCGGGTGGATTGACACGGTCGGGGCCGCGCTGTGCGCGGGGAACACCGTGGTGTCCCTCGCCGCTCATCGAGCCCCCCTCGGCGCATTCGCCTTCGCTGAACTCACCGCTACCTCCGACCTACCTCCGGGAGCCCTCAACCTCCTGACCGGTGATCTCGAGGAGTTGGGAGAGACTCTGGCGCGCCACGAGGACGTGGACGGGCTCGATCTCACGGGGGCTGGCGAGCTCACGCCCGCGCTCGCCGAGTGGGCCGCGGAGTCGATTACGCGAACCTACGTGCCCCACCAGGGAGACGATCCCACCCGCCGGCTACGAGCATTCATCGAGACGACCACGGTGTGGCACACCGTGGGGTACTGAGGAGACCATGACACTTCCCTACGAGTTAGCACTTCAGGCGGCCGACGAACTTCGCGTGCGCGCTGGAGTGGACAGCTACGACGTGGCCGTCGTCTTGGGTTCGGGGTGGAAGGAGGGTGCGAGCGCCCTCGGCGAGCCCGTCTCGGAGGTTCCTTCGTCGACTCTGCGTGGATTCGTGGCCCCCACGGTCGAGGGTCACTCCGGCATGATCTACACCGTGAAGGTCGCGGGGCACACCGTTGCTCTCGTGTCGGGTCGAGTTCACCTCTATGAGGGCAATACCGCCGCGCAGGTGGCCCACCCGGTGCGTACGGTGATCGCCGCCGGGGCGCGCACCGTGATCTTGACCAACGCCGCGGGCGGACTGAATCCCTCGCTCGCGCCAGGATCGGTCGTCGCCATTTCGGATCACTTGAACTTGACGGCGACCTCACCCCTTGAGGGAGCGTCTCCACCGGCTTCGATGGGCTCACGTTTCGTTGACTTGAGTGACCTCTACTCGGCTCGCTTGAGAGCACTCGTGCGCTCGGTCGATCCTCGGATTACTGAAGGGGTCTACGCCGGATTTCGGGGACCTCACTACGAGACGCCCGCCGAGATCAGGATGGTCGGGGCCCTCGGCGCGTCCCTGGTGGGGATGTCCACGGTCCTCGAGGCCATCGCTGCACGCCACATGAACGCTGAGGTCCTCGGACTCTCGCTCGTGACCAACTACGCCGCCGGGGTGACCGATACGCCCCTCAATCACCTCGAGGTGCTCGAAGCGGGCCAGAGCGCGGCCGCCTCGCTCGGGGATCTGCTGGCTCGACTCGTTCACGCGTTGTGAACGAGGACCTGGTCGCTTCGGCCAGCGCCTGGATCGCGGCCGACCCCGACGAGGGGGACCGTCGAGAACTGCAGGCGCTCATCGACTCTGGAGACGACGCGGAACTCGAGCGACGCTTCGCGAGCCCCCTCACCTTCGGGACCGCGGGGCTGCGAGGACCCGAACGAGCGGGACCATCGGGCATGAATCGGGCCACGGTGCGTCGGGCGACTCAGGGCGTCGCCGCCTGGCTACGAGCTCGCGAACTCGACCCCGTTCGGGGGGTCGTCGTCGGTCGTGACGCCCGACGCGGATCGGAGCGCTTCAACGATGAGACGGTGGCCGTGTTGCTCGGTGAGGGGGTGAGCGTTCTCGAGATGCCTCGACCTCTACCAACCCCCCTGACGGCGTACGTCGTTCAGCGCCTCGGCGCGGCCGCGGGAGTGATGATCACCGCCTCGCACAACCCCCCCGAGGACAACGGGTACAAGCTCTACGGCCCCGACGGGAGTCAAATCGTCTCCCCGGATGACGTCGTCGTCGAACAGGCCATGAACGCGGCCGGGACGGCCACTCTGGCGGATCGCGAGAGCTCGCTGCACCACGTCGTGGGCGAGGAGGTCATCGAGGAGTATCGGCGTCACCTACTCGATCGCTTCTCACCGGGCGACTCCGAGCTCCGGGTGGCCTACACCCCGCTGCACGGTGTCGGGGGGGCCCTCGTGACGGAGTTACTTCACCGCGCTGGTTACCGCGACGTGTGTGTCGTGGCCGAGCAGTTCGCGCCCGACGGGAACTTCCCGACCGTCGCCTTCCCGAATCCCGAAGAGCCCGGCGCGATGGATCTCCTGCTCGCCCTCGCTCGTGAACGCGAGTGTCACCTGGCCCTCGCTAACGACCCCGACGCCGATCGGCTGAGCGTGGCCGTGCCCCTCGACGACGGTCAGTGGCGTCAACTGCGCGGTGACGAGGTGGGATGGCTTCTCGGCCACCAAGCTCTCGCCGGTGCCCAACCCGGGGACGTCGTCGCCACCACCATCGTCTCGTCGGGAATGCTCGAACGGATGGCTCGCGAGGCGGGAGTCCCCTGCGCTCTGACGCTGACCGGCTTTAAGTGGGTGGCGAAGGCTAACGGTCTCGGGCGACTGGCATTCGGTTACGAGGAGGCTCTCGGTTACGGCGTTGACCCCCTCGTCGGGGATAAGGACGGGGTCTCGGCCGCTCTGGCCTTCGCTCGACTCGCCCACGACCTTCGCCTCGAGGGGCGCAGCGTACTCGATCTGCTCGACGAACTCGAGACCCGCTTCGGGGTCCACGCGGGGGCCCAGCTCGCCCTTCGCGCCAGTGCGTCATCGGGGCGAGGGGTCCTGGAGCGCACGATGGCCCGAGTGCGTCGCACGCCCCCGACGGAGCTCGGTGGACTTCGGGTCAGCGAGGTGATCGACCTGGAGCAGGGTTGGGGTTCGCTACCGGCGACCGAGGGGGTGTGGTGGTCGCTCGGTGACGCGGGGCGCGTCGTCGTGCGTCCTTCGGGAACGGAACCCAAATTGAAGGCCTACGTGGAGCTTGTGGCTCCCGCTACCAGTGATCTCGTGGGCACCCGGCGGGCCACTCAGACTCGCGTAGATCAGGTACTCGAGGATCTTCGCAACCTCCTCGCCCTCAACTAGGGGTCGATCCATCTCCGCGTCGACGAACTCGTCGAAGGGGAATCGGTGAGGAGTCTTCTCGCGATCCTGTTCGGGGTGGGAACGGCCATCTCCAACGCTCTGGCGGTCACGGCTCAGCACGTGGCCTCGAGCGCCGGGGAGCGTCGGGGCCGCGCCTGGTGGCGAGGGGTTCTGCGCCACCCCCTGTGGCTCCTCGGGTGGATCGCTCTCGGGTCCTCGCTCGTGACTCAAGCCGCGGCTCTCCACTTTGGCCCGCTCTCGCTCGTTCAACCCCTACTCGTGAGTGAACTCGTCGTGGCGCTCGTGGTGCGACGAATGTGGCGCCGACAGCACCTCACGAGACGCGCCTGGGTGAGTGCCCTGGTGACCAGCGCGGCCCTCGCCGGCGCCCTCCTTCTCTCTCAACCCCACGGGGGGCACTCTCCTCGTCTCTCCGCCTGGGTCGTCGCGTCCCTCGCCACCACGCTGGTGGTTCTCGCTCTCGTCCTGAGTGCTCGACGACCCTCGCCCGCGTGGCGGGCGGGTTGCTACGGCGCGGCCACGGCACTGTTGTGGGCCTACGAAGCGGCGTTCATCAAGAGTGCGACCCAGGTACTCGTGTCGCGGGGTCCGACCGGTCTCTTCGAGTCCCCGACGCTCTACGGCCTCGTGGTGACCGGGGTGTGCGGACTGGTGACCGAGCAACTGGCGCTGCGCGAGGGTCCGTTGCGTATTTCCCAGCCCCTCATCGTCATCGTCGACCCGCTCGCCAGTGTGCTCTACGGCGTCGTCCTCTTTCGCGAACGCGTGAGTCACTCACCCGTCGTCCTCGTCGGTGTGGCGCTGCTCGTTGCGGTCGTCGTCGGCGGTGTGGTCGTGATGAGCGACGCCGTTCCCGAGACACTCGGGGCTACGTCGAGGAACGACGCGGAGGGACTTACGGAGTAACGCTCACCGTCGTCGTCGCCGAACGGTAGAACACGCCGTAGC